>SLSR01000081.1 GCA_007130365.1 Lentisphaeria bacterium | reverse complement strand
TTCGCATTCTTTCCGTTTACTGTCGGCAACCGCCGGTCTGTATTAGAAACCGTTCGTTCAAGCGGGTCGCGCAAGTGTATCCGGGTAAGGGTGGCGTTGAAGTGTACGCTTAAGAAAGCGAGCAAGTGTTCGGAGCGCCGAAGGCACTCTTACACTTACCCGTACACTTGATCGCACACTTAGTCCCCACACTTACTTGGTTACGCTTAGTCGACCCGCTTCGTCGATCTCAATCATCCTCATCCCAACAGCGAAGATTAGTGTAAATTAGTGGTTGAACCTGCGCCGCTGCGCGGCGCCATGTGGCGGGGACGCCCCCCTCAGGTTGAAACCTGGGGCTACCGACCTTTGACGCTGCGCGTCATTGACCCGACCCCTCGCTCCACCGGGACAAGCCTGGCGGTGGCGTGACACCGCCCGACCTCCCGGCTGTCTTCTGTCTTCTGTCCTCCACCCTACTGCCCTACTGCCTACCGCCCTCCGTCCTCCGACTTCCGACCTCCGCCCTCCGCCCTCCGTCCTCCGACTTCCGTCCTCCGACTTCCGCCCTCCGACCTCCGCCCTCCGTCCTCCGACTTCCGACTTCCGCCCTCCGCCCTCCGGCCTCCGTCCTAAACCCCGCTGTAGGCGCTGAAGCCGCCGTCGACCGGGATTACCGTGCCGGTGACAAACCCGGCGCCGCGGCCGGAGACCAGCCAGAGCAGAGCGCCGACCAATTCCTCGGGAGCCCCGAAGCGCCTCATTGGGGTTTGCCCCAGAATCTTTTCGGCCCGCTCCGTGTATGCCCCCTCCGGCGTGGTCAGAAGACCGCGGTTCTGGTCGGTCAGAAAGAATCCGGGGGCAATGGCATTGACCCTGATGCCGACCCGGCTGAGGTGGACGGCCAGCCATTGGGTAAAGTTGCTTACCGCCGCCTTGGCCGCGCTGTAGGCCGGAATCTTGGTCAAAGGGCAGAACGCGTTCATCGAGGAGATGTTGAGAATGGCGCCGCCGCCGTTTTCGGCCATGGCCCGGGCGAAAATCTGACTGGGCAGCAGGGTGCCGAGAAAATTGAGGTTGAAGACAAACTGAATGCCTTCCGGATCAAGGTCGAAGAAGGTGATCGCGTCCTCGGCCCGGGCGCGCAGATCCTCGGGGGCGAGAAACTCGCTGGAGGTGGTGCCCTTGGGATGATTGCCGCCGGCTCCGTTGATCAGAATGGTGGCCGCGCCGAATTCGGCGCGCACCGCCTCGTCGGCCAGAGCCAGACTGTCGCGGTCAAGCACATTCGCCGCCAGGCCGAGAGCCTGACCGCCGTGCCGGCGAATTTCGGCCGCCACCTCTTCGGCCTTTTCCCGGCGCAGATCGAGAATCGCCACGCGGGCTCCGCAGGCGGCCAAAGCCTCGGCCATGATGCCGCAAAGAATGCCGCCGCCGCCGGTGACTACCGCCACTTGCTCCTGCAAATCGACTTTAAAGGGAACTTCCATCATTCTTCCATCTCCTTGATTCCGGTTCATAGGTTTTGCCAAATGCGTTCTTTGCAACTCCTTGCCGCCTGACGGTGGGCGAAGGATCAGACGGACGCGGACGAATCGCTCATCCGCGCATACTCCTGGAGCGACTTCACGGTCTCCCGCCCTTTGCGCATGGCTTCGATGCCATGCGCGGCGGCCCGCGCGGCCGCGACCGTAGTGATATAGGGCACCCGGTACTTGATCGCGCTTTTCCGAATATACGAATCGTCGAACTGACTCTGTTTGCCGGCCGGCGTATTAACCACCAGACGAGCCTGCCGGTTCATGATCGCATCCAGTATGTTGGGGCGACGATTCTCCTGCATCTTATGCACAATCTCGGTCGGGATCCCGTTTTCGCCCAGGAACCTGCCGGTACCTTCAGTGGCCAGGAGCTTGAACCCGAGCCGATGGAAGATAGCGGCCGCATCGACCAGGCCGGCGCTCTGATCCCGGCGATTGACCGTGAACAGTACGGTGCCCTCCAGCGGCAGCGGCGAATTGGCCGCCTCCTCGGCCTTGAAAAAGGCCAGCCCGGCGGACTCCGCCAGGCCGAGCACCTCGCCAGTCGACCGCATCTCCGGACCGAGCAGAGGATCGACCTCGGGAAACATATTGAAGGGCAGCACCGCCTCCTTGACTCCGAAATGCGCGATCTTTCGGCGCCGCGGCCGCAGGTCGGAAAGTTTCTCGCCGAGCATCAGGCGAGTCGCCAGACGGGCCATCGGCAGATGACAGACCTTGGAGACCAGCGGCACCGTGCGCGAAGCCCGCGGATTGGCTTCCAGCATATAGACCTTGTCCCGATGAATCGCATACTGCATGTTCATCAGGCCGACCACCTTCAAGGCGCGAGCCACCCGCCGGGTATAGTCCTCGATCGTCGCCAGGTGGTGCGCCGCAACATTGATCGGCGGCAATACGCAGGCGGAATCGCCGGAATGAATGCCGGCCTGCTCGATGTGCTCCATGACCGCCGGAATGAAAACCTCCTCGCCGTCGGCCAGGGCATCGGCCTCGACCTCCATGGCATCCTCCAGAAAACGGTCGATCAGGAGCGGCCGGTCGGGGGTCACGCCGACTGCGCCGGCCACATATTCACGCAACATCTCATCGTCGTACACCACCTCCATGCCGCGACCGCCCAGGACATAGGAGGGGCGAACCATGACCGGATAGCCAATCTTGGCGGCGGCCTCGAGAGCCTGGTCGATATCGGCCGCCATCTCGGACTCCGGCATGGGTATGCCCAGATCATCCATCATGCGGCGAAAGCGGTCGCGATCCTCGGCCAGGTCGATCATGTCCGGACTGGTGCCGAGAATCGGCACCCCGGCCGCCGCCAGTTCCTCGGCGATGTTCAGCGGGGTCTGCCCGCCGAACTGCACGATCAGGCCGTCCGGCTGCTCGGCCCGATAGATGCTCAAAACGTCCTCCACGGTCAAAGGCTCGAAATAGAGTCGGTCGGAAGTGTCGTAGTCGGTGGACACGGTTTCCGGATTGCAGTTGACCATCACCGTCTCGACTCCCCGCTCTCGCAGCTCGAAGGCGGCGTGGACGCAGCAGTAGTCGAATTCAATCCCCTGGCCGATCCGGTTCGGGCCGCCGCCCAGAACCATCACCTTGCGCCGCGGCTTTCCGGCATCTCCCGAAGCGGCCGGCGCCACCCGGTTACGGGGCACGCCATTGTAGGTGGAATAATAGTAGACCGCCGATTCGACCCCACTGACCGGCACCGTGTCCCATTCCTGCTCGATCCCCAGCTCGCGGCGCCGTTCGCGAAAGGCCGCCTCCGGCAGGCCGAGAATCTGCCCGAGATACTTGTCGGAAAAGCCGTCGAGCTTGGCCTGGCGCAACAGCCTGTCGCCGGGCATGACGCCGGGGCTGGCGAGTATTTCCTGCTCAAGTTCGACCAGCTCCTTCATCTGCTCCAGAAACCAGGCCTTGATCCAGGTGCGGCGATGCAGCTCCTCGATGCTCGCGCCCTTGCGCAGCGCCTCGTAGAGGATGAATTGCCGCTCGCTGCTCGCGTGATTGAGCATTTCGAGCAGTTCGGCCAGCGGGCGCCGATTGAAGTCCCTGGCAAATCCCAGGCCGTAGCGCCCGATCTCCAGCGAGCGAATCGCCTTTTGCAGAGCCTCCCTGTAGTTGCGCCCAATGCTCATCACTTCGCCGACCGCCCGCATCTGGGTGCCCAGGCGATCCTCGGCCTTCTTGAACTTCTCGAAGGCCCAGCGGGCGAACTTGACCACGACATAGTCCCCGGAGGGGGTATATTGGTCGAGGGTGCCGCGGCGCCAGTAGGGGATCTCGTCAAGGGTCATGCCGGCGGCCAGTTTCGCCGAGATCAGGGCGATCGGGAAGCCGGTGGCCTTCGAAGCCAGAGCCGAGGATCGCGAAGTCCGCGGATTGATCTCGATCACGGCAATCCGATCCTCGGCCGGATCATAGGCGAACTGCACATTGGTGCCGCCGATCACGCCGATGTCCTCGACAATCCGGTAGGCGAATTCCTGCAGGCGCTTCTGCACCGACGCCGGGGTCGTCATCATCGGCGCCGTGCAGAACGAATCGCCGGTATGCACGCCCATGGCGTCGACGTTCTCGATGAAGCACACCGTAATCATCTGGTTTTTGGCGTCGCGCACCACCTCCACTTCCAGCTCTTCCCAGCCCAGCACCGACTCCTCGACCAGAACCTGCCCGACCATGCTGGCCGCGATCCCGCGGGCGACCACGGTCTGCAGCTCCTCGACATTGTAGACCAGTCCGCCGCCGGTGCCGCCCAGAGTATAGGCCGGACGGATCACCACCGGATAGCCCAGGTCGGCGGCAATGCTCTCCGCCGCCTCGACGCTGAAGGCCGGTTCGCTGCGCGGCATCGGCACTTGCAGCCGATTCATGGCCTTCTTGAATTCAATGCGGTCTTCGCCGCGCTCGATGGCATCGAGATTGACCCCGATCACCTCCACCTGGTTGGCTTCGAGCACTCCTTTCCGGGAAAGTTCAAGCGCCAGGTTGAGGCCGGTCTGCCCACCCAGGTTCGGCAACAGGGAGTCCGGCTTTTCCTTTTCTATAATCTCGGTCAGAGTGCGCAGATTCAACGGCTCGACATAGGTGATATCGGCGGTCTCGGGGTCGGTCATGATGGTGGCGGGATTGGAGTTGACCAGCAGAACCTCGAACCCCAGTTCCTTGAGCGCCTTGCAGGCCTGCGTGCCGGAATAGTCGAATTCGCAGGCCTGCCCGATGACGATCGGGCCGGAGCCAATAATCATGACCTTGTGAATGTCTTTGCGAGGCGGCATAAACAATGCATCTCCCTGTTTCGGAAAAACCGTTCCAAATCATCGGCCAGCCCGGTCCATGGCCGCCGCGAAGCGGGTCTGCGGAAATCAGGCAACCCGGCAAAATCGGAAAGTGGACCGACTGCCGAAGGGTAATGTAAGCGATCTATCGAATTAGTCAAAATCGCCGCGACCGCAGATTGCACGGATATATGAAGCCAGCCAAGCTCCGCCTCAAACCGACAAATATTGCCTTAACCCGATTGTGGAATAGATTATCCCGGTGATCGACTGGCTATGATCAGTCGGTCTGATTCTTGCAGGAGATACTCTTAACACGTAACACGGCGAAGCAAAAGCAATTGCAGACAAAGTCGAAAAAGCAGATTTACTCAAGAGGAGCCTATGTTCACTTCGCGGTGGCGATCGGGCTGAGCTCCGTGCTGCCGCTGTTGGCGCTGCTCTATCTCCTGCGCTCCGGGCCGGCGGAATCGCTGTCGCCGCTGCACTGGACAATCGTCGGCCTGTGCCTTTTGGCGATCGCCCTCTCCGGCTACATTCTACTGTGGCGCTATCCCGCCACGATTGTCCGACTGCGCGCCTACCTGGACTCGATCGTCAACGACGAATTGCCGGAGATGATCGACCTGTCGGCCAGGGAGCAGGACATTGAAGGCATTGAAACCGCCCTGAATCGGGTCTTGGAAAAGCTCCGGCAAAGGCTGCATCAGTCTGAAGCCCAGAGGAACCACCTGGAAAGACAATTGTTTCAAACTCAAAAACTGGAGGCGGTCGGCACCCTCGCCGCCGGCATCGCGCACGAGATCAACACCCCTTTGCAGTTCATCGGCAACAACGCGGAATTCATCGACAAAGCCTGCCGCGAGCTGCTGGCGGCACTCGACCGACAGGCCGACCAGCCGTCTTGGGAGGACCTGGATTTCCTGCGCCGGGAGCTGCCCGGAGCCTGCGACAACATCGACGGGGGGATCGCCAGAATCGCCAATATTATCGAGGCGCTCCGAGACTTTTCCCGGGGTGGCGAAGAGGAGCGGCAACAGGCGGCCGACCTGAATCAGGCGATCGAGACCATCGTGGAAGTCACCCGCAACCGATGGAAGTACCAGGCTCGCATGGAAGTCGAACTCGACCCCAGTCTGCCCTTGGTCAAATGCTTCCCCGACGAAATCAAGAACACTCTTGCCAACCTGATTCTGAACAGCGCGCAGGCGATCGAACAGAAGCGCGGGCAGGGCGACGCGGAAATCGGAGTGATCAAAGTCGCCAGTCGCCTGGGCAACACCCGCGCGATCGTTTCGATCGCCGACAACGGATGCGGAATCCCGGAAATCTTCCACAGCCGCATCTTCGACCCCTTTTTCACGACCCGCGAAGTCAATGCCGGCAAAGGGTGCGGCCTGACCTTTGCCCACACCTCGATAGTCAAGCGCCACGGCGGCGCCATCGACTTTTCCAGTGCGGAAAACCAGGGCGCCACCTTCACCCTGTCCCTGCCCCTGGACGGGATCGCGGCCGGCCGGGATTCCGAACTTGCGGCCGACCCGCCGCCCGATCGCAGACCGGAAAAGGACAAGCCATGAACCCGAAACCTGTTCGCATTCTTCTGGTCGATGATTCGCCGTCCATTGTGAAAAGCCTCGAAAGAATACTTCACAATCCCCGAGCCGGCTGGGATATCCGGATGGCCGACAATGGCGAGAGCGCCCTGGAACTCTGCAAAGAGAGTCCTTTCGAAATTGTGGTTACCGACCTTAATATGCCCGGGATGAACGGCGCCGAGCTGATTCGAAAGGTGCGCGAACTGCATCCCGCCACTCGATCCATGGTTCTCTGCGGAGACCCGGGATCGCCGGAAGCCACGGAATTGGCCGAACAAGGATACCTGATTATCGAAAAACCATGTCCGGGCAGTTTGCTCCGAACTGCGATCGCGGACGAAATCGAGAAACTCCGGAACGACCCCCCTTGAGGAGACAGCCATGAACAGCCCCGACCCAATAAGCATATTGGTGGTCGACGACGACGATGTCTATCGCAACAGCATGCGCCGCCTTTTCTGGACTATAAAAGACGATTTCCCAGCCCGCGTCCTGGAGGCGGCCAACGGTCGGGAGGCTCTCGACACGCTGCGCCGGGAAAAGATCGAATGCGTACTGCTCGACCACCGCATGCCCGGCGGCGACGGCACCTTCTGGATCGCCAAGTTCCTCGACCTGGACTCCTGCCTGCCCATCGTCATGGTCACCGGGCAGGGCGACGAAGCGACCGCCGTCAAAGCCATGAAGCAGGGCGCCCTGGACTACCTGGTCAAGGGGGCGATCTCCGCCGAAGCCCTGCAGCGGGCGATTATCAATGCAGTCGAAAAAATGACCATGCGGCGAAGAATGGCGGCACAGCAGAAGGCTCTGCTGCTGGCGGAACGGCATCGCGGCATGATTGAAAGCCTCGCCGCCGCCTGCCACCGACTGGGACAGCCCATGACCGTGGTCACGATGTGTCTCGAGATGATGCGCGAAAAGGAGCTGGACCGGGAAGCGCAAACCCTGATCGACCAGTGCAACCATGCGGCGGCCGCGGTCAACGACATCCTGCAACGCCTGCAGCAGGTGGGCTTCTTCCAGGCCGAGCCCTACTGCGATTGCCCGGAAGAGGACGGGGATTCGTTCAGCGCCTGGCTGGCCGCCCTGGATCGACCAGGCGAAACGGATGCCGAAACCTCTTCATGACGGACCGCGGCCTGCCCTCTGCCGGTGTGAAAGACAACTGCGGTTGCCTTTCCCGATTGCGCAACCATGTTATCCCGATCAAATTCGGAAAGGAATAGAGCATGTCGAGACGACCGTTGATCGTGGCCATGGATCTGGAGGGGGTGCTGGTGCCGGAAATCTGGATCGCCGTGGCCGAGCGCACCGGCATCGAGAAATTGCGCCTGACCACTCGCGACATCCCGGACTACGACCAGTTGATGAGAGGCAGGCTGCAACTGCTGCGCGAGCACAATCTGACCTTGCGCGACATTCAGACCGTGATCGCCACCCTGCAACCCTTGCCGGGCGGCGCCGAATTCCTGGCCGATCTGCGGCGGCGCCACCAGGTGGTCATCCTCTCCGACACCTTCTACGAGTTCGCCGATCCGCTGATGGCGCAACTCGACCGCCCCACCCTGTTCTGCAACTCCCTGACGGTCGACCGACATTCCGTGATCGTCGACTATCGCCTGCGCCAGAAAGACGGCAAGCGACACGCGGTCGAAGCTCTGCACCGGCTCAACTTTGCCGTGCTCGCCACCGGCGACTCGTACAACGACACCACCATGCTGGCGGCCGCCGACCGGGGAGTTCTGTTCCGCCCCGCGGCCGCGGTCAGAGAGCAGTTTCCGCAATTCCCGGCAGTTGAAGAATACACCGGGCTGGACCGTCTGATCAAGCAATACGCCAGCTCAATCTCCCAGCCTGGTTGATCCATGCGAATTCGGCCATGCTCCATGGAGGTTGCGGGATTCCGAGGTCGGAGGTCGGGCGGGCGGTCAGGCGGCAAACTTGACCCGTGAACTATTCAGGCCACCCTACCTGACATTGCGCTGGGGTTCGCTTCCGTGACTATCCCAGTATTCGACAATGCACCGCCAGCCTTCCTCGGCCGTGTCGCAGATTTTAAACAGATCGAGATCGCCCGGGCAGATCATCCCCCAATCCCGCAGCATTTCCCAGTTCACCATGCCCTGCCAGAACTCGCGCCCGAACAAGACAATCGGGAAGTCGGGAATCTTCCGGGTCTGAATCAAAGTCAGCGCCTCGAACACTTCGTCCAAAGTCCCATAGCCGCCGGGGAAGGCGGCCAGAGCGCGGGCCCGCATCAGAAAGTGCATCTTGCGAATGCTGAAATAGTGGAATTCAAAGTTCAGTTCCGGCGTGATATACCGATTCGGCACCTGCTCGAACGGCAGACTTATGTTCAGCCCCACCGACTGTCGGCTCTCGTCGGCCGCGCCGCGATTGCCCGCCTCCATGATCCCGCCGCCGCCCCCGGTCATCACGATATAGTGGCCTTCGCCCTTCTTCCTTCCCTCGCGACTGGCCAAAGCCGCAAAATCGCGGGCCAGGGTGTAATATTCACTCTGCCTCTCCATTTGCCTGGCCAGACGCAGCCGCGCCTTGACCTCCTCGGAATCCGGGTTCGCCGCCACCGCCGCCTCCGCTTCCGCCACCATCGCCTCCGCCGCCTCGGGCGAAGGCTGCCGGGCGCTGCCCATCAGGACGATGGTCGAGAGCACATTCTCCCGCTGCATCGCCACATCCGGCTTCAGCAACTCAAGCTGCAAACGAACCGGACGACAAACGTCCTGCTTGAGAAAGTCGACATCCTCGTAGGCCTTCAATGGTTTATTGTTGCTGGTTGCCTCGACCATCTTTACTTGCTCCTGTCTGGCTGCCTGCCTGCTTGACCGCACGCCCCCCTCCCGGGCGGCCAATCCATGCGTCGGAACGGCCTATGGATTGACCCGGTTAGCATAGCACACAACGGCAGATTTCCCAGCCCTGCCTGCCTGAATCCGTGCAGTCTGTAGTTGAAAAGCTGCCAGACAGCCGGCCTGGCGCCTCCGCCTTGCACTGACGCATGGCACAGCACTTGAAGCTGGCTGCTTGACAGATGCACCGGCACATGCCTTGTATAGTTTTCATAGGCTAAAATCATATGCTTTTCATTCACCACCTACCTACCTACCTACCTATCTTGCTTACAAACAGTTTGGTTGCGGGCGCACGGCACCTAACCAGTGGGCTCTTCCCGGAAATCTGCAGAATGGTTGCCGTCGTCTTGGGTGCGGGCTTCCAGCCCGCCGATGTTTTTTGTTCAATGCGTACCCAGGGTCGCGCTTCGCTTGACCCTGGGCTGCGATGATTATGCCCCTTTGGGCAAACCCCTCCCGGAGGGATGACACCAGCGGAAGAATTAAACTCGACCAGCGGGAGAGCTTAATCCTCCCGCCCCGGATTAGTGCTGATTAGTGTAGATTAGCCTGCCTGATCCACTTAGCCATAGACCTGATTCCGCATAGATGTGGTCAGACTGCAAGTGGTCAGGTGGTTCAAAAAATGCCCACCTTTTTGTGTTTTTTGTGGCTATAAAAAATCTTCGCGGCCTTT
>SLSR01000173.1 GCA_007130365.1 Lentisphaeria bacterium | reverse complement strand
CCCACCTGGCCATGGAGAAAAACCAGAATCAGACGATCACCACCTATCTGCATAAAATCCAAAATGCCTCGGCCGGGCTGCTTGCCACCATCAACGATATACTCGACTACTCCAAGATCGAGGCCGGCCGCATGGAGCTTAAGAAAACCCTGTTCAACCTGCCCTCGCTGATCGATACGATTGTCGGCATGTTCTCCTTTGAAATACGCGAGCGCGGACTGTACCTGAAAACCGAAATCGACCCGATGGCCCCGCCATACCTGGTGGGCGACGGTCTGCGCATTCGCCAGATCCTGATCAACCTTCTGGGCAACTCCCTCAAGTTCACCGAAACGGGGGGGATTGAGCTCGCCGTCGAACTCACGGAACTCACCGAGCAGGAGAGCATACTGCGCTTTTCGGTAAAGGACACCGGCATCGGGATTCCGCCGGAGAAGCAGAGGAACCTGTTCCGTCCGTTTTCCCAAGTCGACAGTTCAATGACCCGCAAGCACGGCGGAACCGGGCTGGGGCTGTCGATCACCAAACGGCTGCTCGACCTGATGGAGGGCGCCATCGACCTGCGCAGCCAGCCCGGGGAAGGAGCCGAGTTCTTCTTCACGATCCCGTTCAAGGCCGATGTCGAGGAACAGTCACCCGCCGCCTTGATCGAATACCGGCCGGCCAGGGTTCTGATCGTTTCCGCAAGCGCCAAACTCCGCACAGGATTGGCCGCACAGATCAAGGCCTTCCAATGTCGGCCCGCCACGGCGAGTTCCAGCGACAAAGCCCGGCAGATAATGCGCGGCGGCGGCAGCCCGTCGCCGGCCTTTGACCTGATTTTCCTCGACCACGATCCGCCCGAACTCGACGCGCTCGCCACCGCCCGCTCGCTACGGCAAGACAAGGCGGGCAGGACAGTCCCGCTAGTCCTGATCGGCAACCCGTCGGAGGAGGAAAAGCTGCGCCAGGCGGCCGATGCCCTGGCTCCCGCCACCGTCTTGCGCAAGCCGGTCAACCGAAGCACGCTCTGCGGGCCGTTTGCCGAGTTCCTGGCCAAGCCGAAGGACGACCAGGCCGACTTGAAACAACCGCGCGCCGCCAAACCGGACAGGCAAGGCAAGGGGCGCGGAGCCCTGATCCTGATTGTCGAGGACAATCCGATCAACCAGGAGATCACCCGCGAGCTGCTGCAGCAGGCCGGCTTCGCGACGCGCGAGGCAAACCATGGCCGGGAGGCTCTGGAAATGGTGCGCAAAGAGAAGTTCGAGGCCATCCTGATGGATGTTCAAATGCCGGTAATGGACGGCTTCGCGGCCACCAGGCACATGCGCACCATGCCCGAAACCGCCGACACCCCGATCATTGCAATCACCGCCCACGCCATGACCAGCGACCAGGAAAAGGCGCTCGCCTGCGGCATGAACGACTACATCGCCAAACCCTTCAACCCCGACGAATTGATTGACACCATCGTCCGGCAGATCGAGAGGCGGAAGAAAGAGAAAGACTCCGGAAAGGCCAGCCGCCAGAGAGAAAGCCCCAGGCTGGCCGGGGTCGATGTCGAGCAGGGGCTGGCCAGAGTCGGCGGCAATCGCGACCTCTACCATCGCCTTCTGCGACAGTTTGCCACCATCTGTCAGGCCACCAGTGCCGGCCTCGACGAACAGATTCGCCAGAACAACCCGGCGGTGCTGCTGCATCAGGTTCATTCGCTCAAGGGAGTTTCCGGAAACCTGGGCGCGACCACTGTCATGGAGATCTGCCATCAGATCGAGGAAAGCTTCGCGGCCGGCGGCCTGCCCCTGGAAGAGCTTGAGCTTCTCAAATCAGAGACCGCCGAAGTCCAGCTCGCGATCGAGGAATTCACCAAGAACAACGGCGGAAAAGAATGAATCCGCCGGGAGGGCGAAAACCATGAAAATCAGGGAACTGCTGAACGAAAAGTCCGCTTCCGTACTGCATGTCTCTCCCGATACCCTGATCCACGACTGCATCGAGATCATGAACCGCCATCGTGTCGGCTCTCTGATGATCGTCGAAGCCGACGACCGAGTCGCCGGCATTCTGACGGAACGGGATCTGCTGGAAGGCTACCACTGTTGCGACAACCGGCCGGGAATCTGCCGACATCCGGCTCGCGACCTGATGACTCCAGCCGCCAGGCTGATCAGTGTAACCGCCGATTGCGCACTCGACAGCGCCATGGAGAAGATGACCGAGCACAATGTCCGCCACCTGCCGGTTTTCGACCGACCCGAGGGCAGCCTGATCGGAGTCCTGGCGATTGGAGACATTGTGAGGACGCTGTTGCGCTGCGCACAAAAGGAGAACAAGACCATCAAACAGTATATGTTCGGCCAGGAGCAACCCTTCGCCACCGACCATATCCCGATGGTTTGACTCCTTGTCTTTTGGGGAAAAACAACCGCCAGGGACGGATTCAGAACACCCTATTGCTGACGTGAGGCTAGGCTGAATAATTCAGGCTAGCGCCGCCAGCGGCGCCCGGAGCCGGTACGGGAAGAGGCGCGCAAGGCTCGCGACAGAGTGTCCATTTCCTGCAGCATGACCCCGGTGCCCTTGACCACCGCCGTAATCGGCGCGTCGGCCACCACCACCGGCAGGCCGGTTTCCTCGGAAAGCAACCGATCCAGACCGCGCAGCAGACTGCCGCCGCCGGCCAGCACGATCCCGTGGTCGATCAGGTCGGCGGCCAGTTCCGGCGGACAACGCTCCAGGGTCATCCGCACCGCCTCCACAATCCGGGTCACCGGCTCCATCAAGGACTCGCGGATTTCCTCGGAGGAAATCTCGATGGTCTTAGGCAAGCCCCCCATCAGATCGCGCCCTTTGATTTCGACATCCACCTCCTCGTCCAGCTTGTAGGCGCTGCCGATCTGGATTTTAATCTGTTCGGCCGTCCGTTCCCCGGCCAATATGCTGTAGGCTCGCTTCAAATACTGAATGACCGCCGCATCCATGCTGTCGCCCCCGGTCTTGATGCTGCGCGACTCGACAATGCCGGCCAGGGAAATCACCGCCACCTCGGTCGTGCCGCCGCCGACATCCACAATCATGTGGCCGGAGGGCTCCTGCACCGGAATGCCCACTCCGATCGCCGCCGCCATCGGCTCCTCCACCAGATGCACCTCGTTCTCCCGGGCGCCAGCCCGCTCGGCGCTCTCGATCACCGCCCGCGTCTCGACCTCGGTGATTCCGGAGGGCACCGCCACCAGAACCCGCGGCTTGACCAGCTTGCTCGACCCCCGGGCACGCCGAATAAAATAGCGCAGCATCTCCTCGGTAATCTCGAAATCGGCGATCACCCCGTCCTTCAGCGGACGAATCGCCCGAATATTGCCGGGGGTGCGGCCGAGCATCCGCTTGGCCTCCAGGCCGACCGCCAGAACCTTGTTGGTGTCGGTCTGAATCGCGACCACCGAAGGCTCCTCCAAAACCACCCCGTGGTCGCGCACATAGACCAGGGTGGTCGCGGTTCCCAAGTCGATTCCGATATCGTGGGAAAAAAAATTCAACGCCCGCCTGAAGTAAGGCAACATGTCAGCCGCTCTTCCCTATAAATTTAGAGTCCGAAAGCGTTCCACCTTATAATTTACAGTTGCAAAAACAATTATATACGAATTATCCGATAATGCAATCGCCAAACCAAAAAATTTGACAATTCCCGGTTGCCTCGCTATAATTGTCTTGTTCGTCGTTTCTCCCGCGGTTCGAGAGCAAAGCCAAAAACTGCAGCGAACCAACAATGCAAACCACCGGACAGATTCGCCAGCCTGCCGTCGCCGGCCAGTTCTACCCGTCCGCCCCGGCCGCCCTGGCGGCGGAGGTCGAAGACTGCCTGGCCGCCGCCGACAGCGCCCCGGGTCAGTCGCGCATTCGCGCCCTGATCGTGCCGCATGCCGGCTACCGCTATTCCGGACGCACAGCCGGAAAGACCTTTGGCCGCCTGAGTCGTGCCGACCGTCAGTACCGCCGCGCCCTGGTGCTGGCCCCGTCCCACCGGGTCGCCTGTTCGCGGCTGGCTCTCGGCCCCTACCGCGCCTATCGCACTCCACTCGGCGACCTGCCGGTGGATCTCGAGGCCGGAGGCCGGCTGACCCAATGCGATCCGCTCTTCGTCTGGCGCGAAGATGCGCATCGCCTTGAACACTCCCTGGAAGTGCAGCTGCCCTTTCTGCAAACCCGGCTGCCGGAAAGCCTGCTGCTGCCGATCGTCTGCGGCCAGCTCGACCGCGAATCGATGGCGCGGGCCGCCGCCGTCCTGGTCGACCAACTGTGGCAGCCCGAAACCCTGTGGGTGATCAGCAGCGACTTCACCCATTACGGAGCGCAATTCGGCTACCTTCCGTTCAACCGCGACATTCCGCGCAACCTCGAAGCCCTGGACATGCAGGCGGTCGAACGCATAGCCGGGCTGGATGCCGAAGGCTTTCTCGACTTCCGCGAACGCACCGGCGCCACGATCTGCGGCAGTGTCCCGATCGCCATCCTGCTTTACGCCTTGCGCCAGGTTGCGCCGGGATTGCGAGGGGAGCTGGCAGACTATGCGACCTCGGGACAGGCAACCGGCGACTATTGCCACTGCGTAAGCTATGTCGGCATGACCTTTGCCGCATGACCGCGCCCGCAGCCACCCAGAAAAGTCAGAAGGAACCTGATCGATGCCGGAAAAACAATTTCTGTCCGAGACTGAAAAAACCCGCCTGCTGGAGCTGGCCCGGCAGTCGATCGCCCGCGGACTGCGCGGCGAGAGACGGCCACCCGCCGACCCTCTGCCCACCGCCCTGCGCACCGCCGGCGCCGCCTTTGTCAGCCTGCACAAGAACAAACTGCTCAGGGGCTGCATCGGCAGCCTCGAACCCTCCGCATCGCTCGCCGCCAGCGTCATGGAAAACGCCTTCAGCGCGGCCTTCCGCGATCCCCGCTTCCCGCCGCTGACCGCCGACGAACTGCCTGAAATCAAGATCGAAATCTCGGTATTGACCCCACCCGTTGCGATCGAGAATCCAGAGCGGTTCATCGTCGGACGGCACGGAATTGTCCTGACCAGCCGCGGCCGGCGCGCCGTTTTTCTGCCGCAGGTCGCCCCCCAGCAGGGCTGGGATCGCGAGACCGCCCTGCGCCACCTGGCGGCCAAGGCCGGACTCGACCCCGAAGCCTGGCGGGATCCGCAGGCTCGACTCGAGGTTTTCGAGGCTATCGTCTTCGGCGAATAACCGCCCGCACCACGCTTTCACCAGGCGGCGGCCCGGCGCAGCCGGTCGTTGATCGCCCGCCCCAAACCCTGTTCGGGCGCCAGTTCGGCCGCAATGGCGGTGGCCGCCGAAGCATCCAGGCGGCGCAGGGCGGCGAACAGATTTCGCGCCGCCTCGTCCAGGTCGCCGTTCGCCGAGAGCGTCTCCACCACCGCGAACGAGGCGGTTTCACAATCCGGCCTCGGGGCAAGCAAAAGCAGCCCGGCCAGTTCGTCGGCCGCGGCCGTCGGCAGCTTCCCTCCGGCTTCGAACAGGCGTACCGGCGTGCCGGGGGAATAGTGCCGGCGCAGCATCCCGGGCGCGACCACTGTGGCCGCCACTTCTCCACCCTTTCCTTCACCCGGCCGGGCGATGGCCATACCGGCCACCGCATCGAGACGCTCCAAGGCCACCCCGCCCGGTCTGAGCAGAACCGGGCGGCCATCATCGCCAAACCCGACAATCGTCGATTCAACCCCAACCCCGCAATCGCCGCCGTCCAGCACCATGTCAACCATCTGCCCCAGCCCCTCCCGCACATGGGCGGCGCAGGTCGGACTGACTCCGCCGAAACGATTGGCGCTGGGCGCGGCCAGAGGCAGGCCGGTGCGCTGCAGCAGGGTTAGGGCAAGCGGATGACTCGGCACCCGCAGAGCCACCGTCGGCAAGCCGGCGACCACCAGGTCGGGAATGGTCTCCCGGCGCGGCAGAACCAGAGTCAGAGGCCCCGGCCAGAAAGCTTCCGCCAGACGCTGCGCCAGCGGATTGACTTCGGTCGCCAGGCGGTCGAGCCAGGAGATGTCGGGAACATGCACGATCAGCGGATCGAAGCGCGGTCGCTGCTTGACCGCGAAAATCGCGGCGACCGCTCGCGGATCAAAGGCGTTGGCGCCAAGTCCGTACACGGTTTCGGTCGGGAGCGCCACCAGACCGCCCCGCTGCAGACACCGGGCCGCCAACGTCAACTCGTCGGCGGGCGGCGGCGACCGGCGCGCGGACGACTCCGCCATCATCACCCGCGCCGCCCCCGGCAGGTCGTCGACGACAACCTGGCCGTCCGACCTGGTCAGTTGGTCGAGATGCCTGACCCCGTGCCCGGTCAGAACATAGATCCCGACCGCCCCCGCCGCCGTCGCGGTCGCCGCGTCGTGCGGGTGGTCGCCAACCACAAAGCTGGCCGCCAGGTCAAGGTTGAAATCGGCGGCCGCCCGATGCAGAAAATAGGGCGACGGCTTGGCGCACCGGCAGTTTTCATCGCGCCGGTGCGGGCAGACATAGGTGGCGAGCAGCTCGACGCCCTGCTCGCACAGGCATTGCGCCACATGGTCGTTGACGGCCGCCACCTCGTCCATGGCCAGCGTCCCCCGCCCCACCCCTCCCTGGTTGGTCACGATCAGCAGGGCGAAATGGCGGGCCAGCTCGCGCAGGGCCGGAAACACTCCCGGCAGAAAGCGCACTTGCCCGGGACTGCGCAGATCGCCGCGATCCTCGACAATCGTCCCGTCGCGATCGAGAAAAACCGCCGGCCGCCGGTCGCTTGTCTGGCTTGCCTTGTTCATACGCTCCTTTATTCTGTCCGATCTGCCGGATCTGTCCGATCTGTCGGAACAGCCACCCGCAGAGAATTCAAATACCATACCCGGCAAACCGCCTAAGGCAAAGACAATCGCAGTCGAAATCAGCAGCTGGCCCGGAACAATTCACCAAATGAATTTTTTTCGGTTCCGCCTTCTTGTCGATCAGGCCAAACCCCGCATTTTCCTGGCGGTCAGGCTGGGCATTCGGAAATTCCAGGGTATTTTACCTTTGCACCAAGCAAGGGACAGGCTCGATCAATGAAGGCAAACCAGCCCATCGCCACCGCTCCCGCCAGACCGCGCTCCCGGGTCTGGCTTGAAGTGGATTTGGGGGCTCTGCGGAACAACTACGCCCGCGTGCGCCAGGCGGTGGCTCCCTGCGAAGTGATGCCGGTACTCAAGGCCAACGCCTACGGCATCGGCGTGGCGCAGGTGGCGACGGCCTTGGCAGCGGTCGGGGCGCGCCGTTTCGGGGTCGCCGAACTGAACGAGGCTCTGATCATCGCCGCCACCGGACGGCAAGCCCAGATTCTGGGGGCGGTGCTGGCGGAGGAGATCGGCCCGGCTCTCGAAGCCGGAGTCATCCTGCCGATCGCCGACCTGGCTGGCGCCCGCGCAATCAGCCGCGAAGCGGTCCGCCAGAAGCGAACGGCGCTCGGCCACATCCTGATCGACAGCGGCATGGGGCGACTCGGGCTGCCGATCCGCGACTGCGCCGGGGAAATTGCCGAAATCGCCAGGCTGCCGGGCTTGCGCCTGCAAGGGCTGTACTCGCACTTCCCGGTGGCCAACCATCCGGAAAACGATTTCACCCGGCGCCAAATCGACCGGTTCGCCGAATTGCTGGCCGCCCTGCAAGCCCGGAAGATCGAGTTCGAGCAGGTGCATATTGCCAACAGCGACGGCATCAACAACTTTCCCGCGGCCGCGCGGCCGCCCTTCAATCTGGTGCGCAGCGGGATCAATCTCTACGGCGTGTTCGACATGGCCGGAGTGCGGGCCTACCAACTGCAACCGGCATTGACCCTGAAATCGCGGGTGGCGCAAGTGCGCCGACTGCCCGCCGGCATGGCACTCGGCTACGGCCATACCTATCGCCTGCCCAGAGAGACCCTGGTCGGCACGATTTCCGCCGGCTACGCCGACGGAGTGCCGGTGGCCCTGTCCAATCGCGGCTATGTCCTGGTTCACGATCAGCCCTGCCCGATTCTCGGCCGCGTGTCAATGGACTACTGCACGATTTCCCTGGAGTCGGCGCCTCAAACCGCGAGCGGCGACGAGGCGATTTTCCTGGGCGGCAGCGAGCCAGGCGCGATCACGGTCCAGGACTGGGCGCACCTGAAAGGCAGCAACACCTACGACATCATCTGCTCGTTCGGCGGCCGGGTCGAGCGCAGATATGTCGAGACATGAAAGAGGCAAGACATATGCTCAAGATTTCCATCGTCACGCCGGTGCTCAACGGCCGCCAATACATTCGCGACACAGTCGAAAGCGTACTCGCCCAGCGCGGCGATTTCGAGCTGGAATACATTGTCCGCGACGGCGGCTCGACCGACGGCACTCTCGAGCTTCTGAATCGCTATCGGGAGCGCTGCCGGATCGTTTCGGAAGCGGACGGCTCGCCGCAGGCTGCGATCAATCGCGGAATGGCGGTGGCCACCGGCGAAATCGCCGGCTGGCTGAACGGCGACGACCTCTACGCCCCCGGCTGCCTGCAGGCGGTTGCCCGCCTTTTCGCCAACCGCCCGAAATGCCGCTGGTGCTACGGCCGCTGCCGCATCATCGACCAGGGCGGCTGCGAAATCCGCAAGCCCATAACCTGGTACAAGAACATTTTGGGACGCTGGTTCAGCCGCAACCTTCTGCTCTGCGAAAACTTCATCAACCAGCCCGCCACCTTCTGGCACCTCGACCTGTGGCGTGAGATCGGCGGCCTCGACTCCTCGTACAAGGCGGCCTGGGACTACGAGCTATGGCTGAAAATGGCGGAGATCGCCCGGCCCCGCCATCTGCCGCGCTATCTGGCCGCCTTCCGCCGCCATCCGCAGTCGATCAGCGAAACCCACTTCGAACGACAGTTCGCGGAGGAGCTGGAGATCGCCGCCGCCCGGGGCAATCGCCTGCACCGGTCGCTGCACGCCTGCAACCGCTGGAAAATCACCACTGCCTATCGTCTCATGGCGGAAAGCAAAAAATGAACCGCTCTCTTGCCCGAACTCTAGCCATTGCCCGCCGCCAATGGCACAATTTAAGATATCGGCAGCCGCCGCCGAACCAACCTTGCAGCACGGAGGAATTCTGCCGCGACCGCAGCCTGCCGTTCCGACAACTGCGGGCACGGCAGGAAATCCGCCGGCCGCCGCCGCCCCCGGCCGAAGACGGCATGGACTGGAAATTCCGGGCGGAAAGCGTTCGCGTCTCCCCCCCGGTCTATTTCGCGGAACTGCCCGGAATGTGCGTCACCCTCTGCGGCTATGTATTTTCCGAAGACGGCCTGCTGCTGGCCGACGCCTCCAATCAAATTGGCGCCGAACCCGACCGCCACAGCCTGCTGCACGGCGGCCGCCTGCCCACTCCGGAACCGGTCGAAGGCACAGTGGCGGTTCTCGACGTCAGCCATGGCCAGAACTACTTTCACTTTCTCTTCGACTCTCTGCCGCGCCTCGAATTTCTGCCGCCAGGCCGAAAGCCGGACTTCTACTATGTCAGAACCAGCCACTCCTTCCACCGCGAATACCTGGCCAGAGCCGGAGTCGAGGCAGACCGCATCCTGGCGGCCGAAGCACATCCGATCGTCAAGGCCAGACAACTTTGGCTGCCCTCCCTGCCCGGCAGCAGCGGCAATCCGACGCCGACTTCGCGCGACTTCCTGCGCCGGCTGCGGCCAGCCCCTGCCCGAACCAGTCCGCAACCGGGAAACAACAAAATCTACATTTCCCGCGGCGATGTGAAATCGCGCGTGTTCCCCAACGAACCGGAAATCAGAAGCTTTCTGGAAGACCGCGGCTTTGTCCCGGTGCAGTTGTCCGGGAAATCGGTGGAGGATCAGATGCGCCTGTTCGCCGAGGCCGAAATCGTGGTCTCCCCGCACGGCGCCGGCCTGTCCAACCTGGTCTTTGCGGAACCCGGAACCGCAGT
>SLSR01000148.1 GCA_007130365.1 Lentisphaeria bacterium | reverse complement strand
GCCTGGCGGATTCCGAAGCCGACTATCCTGGTCGATACCCGCGAGCGACAGCCATACCCGCTGGCGGAAGAGCACCCGAACTGGATCGGGGCGGTGAAGCCGGCGACGCTGAAGACGGGGGATTATTCGGTGGAGGGCATGGAGTCGGTGCTGGCACTTGAGCGCAAGTCGATGGCGGACGCTATCGGTAGCGCGGTGGCGGAGGTAAATCGAGCCCGCTTCATCCGATCCTGCGCGCGCCTGGCGGAGTTTCGCTGGAAAGCGATCCTGATCGAGGGTACTTATGAGCAGATGAAGGCGTTCTACCTGGACCAGGATGAAGATCTTTGCACGGAAGCGCATCCCAACGCGGTATGCGGCACGTATGACGCGATCGAGGCGAAGTTCGGGATTCCCATTGTCTATGCCTCCCGCGACCGGCGACTGGCGACGGAGCGGGCCGCCAGCTGGCTGTCCAAGCATTTCACGTATTGGTGGCTGGAAGAGAACGGACATGGCCGGATGCTGATCGACACGGATGGAATATAAGTCCAGGGCCAGGCTGCCACTGAGGACAAGCTCGGCGCGCAAACTCGGTACCATTCGCCACAAAATATTGGTTCAGTTGGCGGAACCGCCTGTTGGCGATTATCGCTCCCGCCGGGATCAGGGGTTGCGCCGAAAGGGGGAACACTTGTGGCATTCTTTGAAAAGGCCGGTGGGGCGGGCTATGTTGCCATTAATGCTTTGACCGAGGACAAGCAAGGAGACGGGTGATGCGCGGGTTTCTCTACAGGCTGGCCAGGATTCTCGGGGATGTGAACGCGGTGAAAAAAGGCCGGGTCGGGCGCAGGGTCGCCCGGCGGGCGGCGGGAAGGACAACCGGCAGGCTATTGCGAAAACTGTTCAAGTGAAGGGGTGGCTCACTTGGCGGATCGAACTAAAGCAATTCGTTGATGGCAAATGAAACAGCCAATGTGGTTCTGCCTGGGGAAATGCATGGGAGGCCAGTTTTTCACGGATTCAGGGTTTAGTCAACCTTGCCTGTGGTTGGCTGGCATTCTTGTGGGATGTCTGTAAATTGAGCGGTCAATGGACGTTGAATTTCATTATCACATCACTTATATCCTGGCGCGGAAGGCGGGGTTCAATCCCGATGACGCGGCGGTGATCGCCTATGCGGCGGAATATACCGATGACAATAACGACAAGTATAAGGTTTCGCTGCCGGACAATGGGGAATACCGGAACTACATCTCGCAAACGCTGAACATTTCATGGCCGAAAAACAAACTGGTTCGGATCTATACTTGCTTCCATTTCCCGGCGGGCGACTTTCTTGACCACCGGCCAGCCCGGCGAGCCGACGGAGCTCTGCATCTTTTCAACACAACCCCGAACTCGCCTCACGCCCGGGCAATGTTCGATGAGGCGCTGGCCAGTAAGAACCTTTATCGCATCGGCATTGCCGCGCACGGCTACGCCGATTCCTGGGCGCATCAGAATTTCATTGGTTTCCGCCACGCCTTTGGTCGCGGCAAAGGACTGCTGGCCTGGGTGACCCCGACCATCGGCCATGCCGACTTTAGAAGCCAGCCCGACCGGATCAACCTCCGCTGGCAGGACAGACGCCTGCTCAAGCCAAACCAAACCTGTCGAAACAAGGAACGGTTTCTTGAAGCCGCCCAGAAAATATTCCTTGCGTTCGCGAATCATAAGGGGCTCGACAAGCCAAATGAGTCATGGAAGCAGCTTCGCGATGATTTGTCGCAGGCGATCGCAGAGGAATGCACCAGTGCAAAGGCGAGTCTGCGGGGTCGGCCGCATCGCCTTGCGGCCTATCGTCGGCTTTGTCCCGAGATCCCGGAGTATGACTCGCGCGCCTGGCTGAACAAGGCACTTGTGCCGCTGACTTCGCCTTGGCGGCGAATCGGCGACTGGCTTTGGCGGAAGTGCGCGGCCTTGCCCGGCCTTGGCCCGTTTCTGAAGGCCTATTGGCCGCAAGCTCTGCGGGTGCGTCGGTTCCGGAGCCGCCCCGGTTTCGAGAAATCCCACTGGCATCAGTTCCAGGATGCCGTCAAGGCGCACCAGCGATTCATGAAAGAATTGCAGGTCGAGCGATACGAGCAGCTCGGGGATGAGTTGAGGGAGGTCTTTTGACGGCTCGGCAGATCGTACCGAAGTAATTCTTTGCCCGGTGACAACAGCGAATTGTGAAATGCTCTCCGTAGAGCCGAACCGTTGCGCAGCAACAGAGGCTCCGCATGTGCGGGGCAGTGACCGCAGAGCCGGAGTTGACAGCGGTCGGTCAAAACCAAAACCAGCCATTCCGACCGCCGGGTCGCGCGAGCCGGATTCGCCAAAACCAGCCATTTCGACCGCCGGGTCGACTGGGCGGCAGAGTCTTTGCGAAGCGATCATACGCCGCTACGAAACCCGCTCCACCGTCATGACCAGCAACCGTCCGATCGAAGAGTGGGGAAAGCTGATCGGCGACGTTCCCGCCGCCAGCGCCATACTGGACCGCTTCCTGC
>SLSR01000253.1 GCA_007130365.1 Lentisphaeria bacterium | reverse complement strand
TGGACGTTGGCCTCGAAAAACTCTCCCTCCATGCCCAGAAAATAGACCTTGTCGGCCGGGTCGGATAGATGGCGGCACGTGGCGGTCAGCCGAATGTCGACCAGCTTCTCGAAGGTGCGCATTGCGCACTATTTAGAGACTTCCTTGAAAATCCCGGGAAAACACGAGCCATGCGGCGGCGCACCTGCTGCCGGTCTCGCGGGCTTGCGCCTGTCAAAGCCAGTCCAGGCTACATGACCATGCCGCCATCGATGTTGATGGTCTGGCCGGTTATATAATCGGATTCGGGGCCGGCCAGGAAGCGCACGACTCGCGCCACATCTTCCGCCTGGCCGGGGCGCCCCAAAGGAATATGGGCCAGAAAAGCCTGCCTGGCCTCTTCCGAAAGCTTGTCGGTCATTTCGGTCTGAATGTAGCCGGGCGCCACCGCATTGACATTGATCTGGCGGGATGCCAGCTCCTTGGCCGCGCTTTTGGTCAGACCGATGACTCCGGCCTTGGAGGCGCTGTAGTTGGCCTGGCCCGGGTTGCCCATGACCCCGACGATCGAGGCGATGTTGACGATCCTGCCCTGGCGCGCCTTCATCATCGGCCGGGTCGCGGCCTTCAGGCAGTTGAAGGTGCCCTTCAGGTTGACCGCGATGACGCTGTCCCACTCGTCCTCCTTCATGCGCATGATCAGGTTGTCCCGGGTGATTCCGGCATTGTTGACCAGGATGTCGATCCGGCCGAAGTCCTGGAGCACGGCCTTGATCATTTCATCCGCCTCGCTCATGATCGCGACATTGGCCGCGTAGGCGCGCGCCGCAACGCCGTTCTCCCGAAATTCCTTGGCGGTCTGCTCGGCGCTCTCCCGCATAATATCGGCAACCGCGATCGAGGCTCCGGCATCGGCCAGCTCCTGGCAGATCGCCCGACCTATGCCGCGGGCGCCGCCGGTTACCAAAGCCACTTTGTCCTGCAATATCTTCATCTTGTCCTCCATGCTTCAATGAGGTTTAGACTCTTGCGAAATGGCTTTCGCAAGAGTCGTTCGTAGTTCGTCGCTCCTGGTTGTTCGTTCAAAATCAAGAACGTGAATTGCGAAAAACGACACTTCGCAATTCTCTGCCGACAGGGTTCTAGTCAAGACGATTGATCAAGGCTGATTCTCGGCCAGCTTGGCCGCCGCGTTTTTCGCCTGCTCCAGGCTGCCGACGGAAAGAACCGGGAAAGAGCGGTCGATTCGCCTGGCGAAACCGGCCAGGGCGGTGCCCGGTCCCAGTTCGATCAGCAGATCGCTTCGCCTGATCATTTCCCGGGCGCATTGCTCCCACAGCACACTGCCGGCAATCTGTTCTTGCAGGTTTTGCTTGATGGTGCCGACATCGACAGTCGGTTGGCCGCTGCGGTTCTGCACCACCGAACAGATGGGCTTGGCGAACTGCGCACGGGCGATCAACGGTTCGAATTCAGCGGCCGCCGTCGCCATCAGTCTGGAGTGGAAGGCTCCGGCAACCGGCAGAGGGATTGCCCGGGCGATCCCCTCCGCCTTCAGGGCGGCCACGGCCTTTGCAATGCTTTGTTGTTCGCCGCTGATCACGGTCTGGCCAGGGCAGTTAAGGTTGGCGAGGTCGACATCGCAGTTCCGGCAGACTCTCTCGATCACTTCCGGGGCGCCGTTGAGCACGGCCGCCATGGCGCCCGCGGTTTCGCGGCAGGCGCGCGCCATCAGTTGGCCGCGCCGGTCGAGCAGGCGCAGCCCGGTCGCAAAGTCGACCACGCCGGCCGCATGCAGGGCGGCGAATTCGCCCAGGCTCAGGCCGCCGCAGATCTTCGGTTCGAGCTGGCGGCCGCATTGCTCTTCGAGCGCCCGCCAGCAGGCGACGCCGACCGTGTAGATGGCGGGCTGGCAGTTGGCCGTGTCGGTCAGCGACTCGTCCGGGCCGTTGAAGCACAATTCGGAAAGCGGCCGCTGCAAAATGTGATCCGCTTCGTCAAACACTCGCCGGGCCGCCGGCGAATGTTCCGCCAGGTCATGTCCCATGCCGACGAATTGCGCTCCCTGCCCGGCGAACATCAGGCCGATTCTCGGTTTCATTTCGCTTCTCCTCTATGGCTCGGTTCCGGGCCAGCGCAACAGGCTGGCGCCCCAGGTCAGGCCGCCGCCGAAGGCCACCATCAGAACATAATCGCCCCGCGTCAGGTGGCCGCCTCGGTTCAGTTGGTCGAGGCAGATCGGAATCGTGGCGGCCGAGGTGTTGCCGTACTTGTCGAGATTCATAAAGACATTCGCCTCCGGCACCGCCAGCCGTTTGCCGACGGCCTGGATGATGCGGGTGTTGGCCTGGTGCGGAATCAGCCAGCGCAGTTGACTGCTTTCCAGGCCGGCCTCCCGCATGACCGATTTGGCCGATTCGACCATGGCGTTGACCGCCAGCTTGAACACCTCCCGACCCTCCATCTTCAGGTATTGCTTTTTCGCCTCGATGGCCTGCCGGGAAGGGGGCATTTGGCTGCCGCCGGCCGGCACGGTCAAAAGCTCGGCATAGCTGCCGTCGGCTCCCATGTTGGCGGCCAGAAAGATATCGCTTTCCGGCGTGGTCGCCTCCAGAACAACGGCGCCGGCCCCATCCCCGAAGAGCACGCAGGTGTTGCGATCCTGCCAATCGACGAACATGGAGATCTTTTCGGCGCCGACGACCAGGGCGCGCCGGTGCGCGCCGGTGCGGATCAGGCTGGCCGCCACTTGCAGGGCATAGACAAAGCCGGAGCAGGCGGCTTCCAGGGAGAAGCAGGCGGCCTGGTCGGCCCCCAGTTTCTTCTGCAAAAAACAGGCGGTGTTGGGAAAGGGGCGGTCGGGCGAGATTGTGGCCACAATGATCAGGTCGATGTCGTCGGCTCGGCAGCCGGCCTGCGCCAGAGCCGATTTGGCGGCCTCGAAGGCCAGGTCGGAAGTCGCCTGCTGCGGTGCCGCGATGTGGCGCTCCCGGATTCCGGTTCGAGCCTGAATCCATTCGTCGGAAGTGTCGACCATTTGCTCGAGGTCGTGATTGGTCAGGATTCGCTCCGGAGTATAGGAGCCGGTGCCGACAATGGTTGCTCCGAATTGCTTCATACAGGCTGCCTTTCTTCGCGAGCCCGTTCATCTTTCGTCGGTTTGCGGCTCTGGCAAAGGTTGAGTTCGACCATCCGGTCTTGAATGTGCTGGCTGATCTCCCGCTCGACCGACTCGCGGCCTACCCGGATTGCGTTGGCCACCGCGTTGGGGCAGGACGAGCCGTGGCCGATGATGCAAACCCCGTTGACGCCAAGCAACGGGGCGCCGCCGTATTCCGAATGGTCGGCGACATCTTTGATGTCGCGATAGGCGTTGCGCGAGAGCAGGGCGCCAAGCTTTCGGATCGTGGTTCTTTTAAGGAAGTGCCTGAGCAGGTCGGAAACCAGCCTGGACGTTCCTTCGCTGCATTTCAGGGCGATGTTGCCGACAAAGCCGTCGCACACCAGCACATCGCACAAATCGTCGAACATGTTGCTGCCCTCGACGTTTCCCACAAAGTTCAAGCTTTGCCGGCCAAGCCTGGTCAGGAGTTCGTGCGCCTCCTTGACCATTTCGTTGCCCTTGCTTGGCTCTTCGCCGATATTGAGAAGGCCGATTCGCGGGTTTGCGATTCCGAGGATATGCCGAGAATAGACCTCCCCCATTGCCGCGAATTGAGCCAGGTGCTGGCTGCGGCAATCGACGCTGGCCCCCGCGTCAAGGAGCAGAAACCGCCCCTTCCGATTCGGGAAGACGGTGGCTATCGCCGGTCGTTCGACACCCGGCAGCGGCCGCATTTTCAGAACGGCGGAAGCGACCGCCGCTCCGGTATGGCCGGCGCTGAAGACGGCCTGTGCGGCGCCCTGCTTAACCAGATCGACCGCGATTGCGATCGAGGACTTGGGCTTGCCCCGCACGGCGGCGGCCGGAGCCTCGTTCATCTCCACCACTTGTTCGGCATGAACCAGTTCGATGTTCGGGTGGCCGCTTTTGCCGAGTCGAACCAGTTGGTCGGCCATTTGTCTCCGGTCGCCGACCAAAATGATATTGCACAGCCCGGGGGCCGCATCGAGAGCCAAGCCCACGCCTTCGACAATGTTGCGGGGGGCAAAGTCTCCCCCCATTGCGTCAACCGCCAACGAAATCATGCTGCGCAACTTCTCTGGATTCGGTTGTGACCGCTATTCGGCGGTGATCGATATTACTTGCCGGTCGCCATAGTGACCGCATTTGGGGCATACCCGATGGGTCAGGCGAGCCGCCCCGCACGAAGGGCAGGGGGAGGTCTGAATTCCCTGATAGCGATTGGCGCCTTTGCGCTGGCGGATTTTCTGCTTGGACATTTTGTTCTGTTGAACAGCCATTTTTCTTTCTTCTCCGTTTGGATGATTTGTTCTCTTGCCTGACCCGACCGGCGACTTGCCGTGCGGCCAAGCCGAAATTCCCGCCGCCGGGACAAAAGTGGCGACCCTATTCCAAAGGCTCGCTTAACTCAAGCTTGTCAAGCTCCGACCAGGCCATGTTCGCGGCTGGCCGACTTTCGCAAACACAGGCTCGCGCATTCAGGTTCTGGCCGCAGTTCGGGCACAGACCGAGGCAATCCGGGCGACACAGCAAGCGTTGCGGTAAAGCTAGTAAAATATCCTGTCGAAGGCAGTCCGTCAAGTCCACCTGGTCATCCTTGATCTCGCGAAAGAAGTAGCATAGTTCGTCCAGCTTGAGCGAATGGTCGAAATAAACCAGGCAGCGGTCGCAGCGACAGCGCGGCCGACCTTCGATCTCGCCGCGGGCCAGCAGTCCGTCGTTGACCAGCGACAGATGCAGTCGATAGCGGAGAAGGTCGCGGAAGGAAGTCCGATCCTCTTCCGGAAGATCCAGGTCGTCGGCTCCGATGTCGCCAACCAGATGCACGCCCTCGGGCGGCACGGCGCTGACTTGCAGTCGGGTCAATGGATGTTTCATGGCGTTTGGCTACTCGGTGCGGCCAGTGAAATGGCGGCGCAGTTCGCCGGCCACGGGCTCGGGAACAAACGGGCTGATGTCGCCGCCGAATTGGCAGATTTCGCGGATCAGGGTTGAGCTGACAAAGGAGTATTGCGGGCTGGGCATCAGGAAAATGGTTTCGCATTGGGGTTCCAGCTCGCGATTCATCAAGGCCATTTGCAATTCCCATTCGAAATCCGAAACCGCCCGCAGACCGCGGATTACGGCGGTCGCCTGAAAGTCGAGCAGCGCCTGGGCCAGCAGTCCGTTGAAGGAGGCGACCTGCACATTGCCGAATCGCTCGCAGGCTTCGCGCAAATGGCGCAGCCGGTCATCCAGGCTGAAAATGCTGTTCTTGTTGCGGTTGGCTCCGACTGCCACGACCAGCCGGTCAAACAGGCGGCAGCCTCTTTCGATAACATCCAAATGACCGTTGGTCAAAGGATCGAAGGAGCCTGCGTAAAGCGCTGTCTTGGGGTTGCCCATAAGTCTTTTCCGTGGCATCATGGAAACTGCTCTAAGCACGCTGTCCGCAACCGATGCCGCCGTTTTTCCGCAGGTTGCAGGCAAAGCTTTAATTTAGCCTGCAAGATCGCTTTGGCAAGCGGTTCGTCAATCTGTGGAAACCGGCTATTTTATGTCTACGGTCAATGGCGGCCGGGCACAAGGCGAACGGGGATGCGATGGCGAGAAGAAGGATCAATCCACATTACTTGACCAACCATCAGGCGCAGGCCGGCGAGCGGCGGCCGGTCTGGTCGTTGCCGGCGCGCATTCTGGGGGTGGACGCCGCCCTGCGCTGCACGGGCTATGGCCTGTGCGAGATTCTGGCCGGTGGCGAATTGCGGGTTCTCGATTGCGGCGTGATTCGCACCAGCCGGGAGCAGCGGCTGAGTGATTGTCTGCGGCGGCTGCGCGGCGGCATACAGCAGCTGCTGGAGGCGGGGAAGCCGACGGCGGCCGCTTTGGAGGGCGGTTTTTTCCATCGCAACGCCAAGACTGCGATGGTGCTGGGGGCGGCTCGCGGGGTGGTGCTGGCGACCATTGCCGAGCATGGAGTGCCAATCTATGAATATGCGCCGCGCCAGGTCAAGCAGGCGATCTGCGGCTACGGCAATGCGGCCAAGACCCAGGTCGCGCTGATGGTGGCGCAGCGCCTTGGTCTGGCAATCGGGCAGATCGACGACGACGCGACCGATGCCCTGGCGGTTGCCCTGTGCCATTTCGGGGTGGCCGGCACGCAGGACGGCCTGTTCCTGCCGGAACCCAGTTGACTGGCAATTTCGGCTTTGCCGGGCTATGTTCAAACAGCTTTTGTAAAAAGCGGTGAATCGAACCTGTCGCCGGTTGGGAATCTGTCCCGGCCAGGCTGGATGCAGGCGGGCGGGTCGGATCGCCTTCCGGTTGAAAACATATTTTGCAACTTTCTGCAACCCTTTTATTTGGAGGCAATGATGAACAAGCAACCGAAAACCGTGTACGAAGGCAAGATGGATGCGGCGGGACTGCGTTTTGCGGTCGTGTGCAGTCGCTTCAACGAGTTCTTCACCGGCAAGCTGCTGGAGGGGGCGATCGACTGCATTGTCCGACACGGCGGCTCACCCGACGACCTCGAGGTGGCCTGGACGCCGGGATCCTTCGAGATCTCGACGGTAGTCCGGCGTTTGGTCGACAGTGGCCGCTACGACGCGGTGATCGCCCTCGGGGTGGTGATTCAGGGCGCGACCGCACATGCCCAGTATATCAACTCCGAAGTGGCCAAGAGTCTTTCCCAGATTTCGCTGCAAAGCGGGTTGCCGGTGATTTACGGGGTGGTCACCACCGAGTCGATCGAACAGGCGATCGAACGCAGCGGCACCAAGGCCGGCAACCGCGGCGCCGCGGCCGCCCAGGCGGCGATTGAAATGGCCAATCTGATGAAACTGCTGCCGGAGGCCAAATGAGCGAGGGCGGCAAGTCCGGCAAGGCCACGGACGAAGGCTATCGGCAGCAGCGGCGACTCGTCCGACAGTGTGTCCTGAGCATCCTGTACCAGAGTGAAACCGTTGACGACTGGCAGTGGTCGGCTCGGCAGGCCGAAGATTTCTGGCGGCATTTGCCCGAATTTTCGGAATCCGAAAAAGACCGGATTGCCGCGCCGGAGCGGCGGAAAAACCGGGAATTGGTCGAAGCGCTGGCCGGGGGGGTTCTCCGAGAGCGCGAAAATCTGGACAAGACGATCATGGCGGCCGCCCGCAACTGGTCGATCTCGCGCATGTCGATTGTCGACCGCAACATTCTGCGCCTCGCCGTCTATGAGATCAAACACTGCCCGGACATCCCCTCGGTCGCCTCGCTCAACGAGGCGATCGAATTGGCCAGAACTTTTGGCGACAAGGATTCGCCCCGCTTTGTCAACGGCATCCTCGACCATGTTCTGAAGTTGGGATAATCCAAATCCAAATCGGGGGCGCTGTCGGGATCGAATAGTTCGCATGAGGATGATTGAGATCGACGAAGCGGGTCGACTAAGCGTAACCAAGTAAGTTTGGGGACTAAGTGTGCGATCAAGTGTACGGGCAAGTGTATAAAATGGTGCCGTGCGCACAGTACTATATGCACGGCAATTATTACTGACTTCCTACGGGGTCGCATGTGGCGTTAGACTGTGGAAAAGGTGGCAAAACCGACTTTTAAGCCATTGTTCAAGCACGGTCGTTTTCTGCAACCTATTGGGAAGCATATAATTGATAAGGTTCGACCCGAATGCGAAATGGGCTGCCTTTCGGGTATGAAATTCGGCCATGCATGCGGCAGTTTATTCGGGGATCTTCAGTTCAGCCCCAAACTTTAGGAATTGAGGTTGCGGCGGATAATGGCGGAGCCGTAGCGCCGGCGCAGTTGATCGACCGCGCGGTCGAGTGCCCGATCGCGGGCGGACTCTGGATTGGGGCTTTCCGGAAACAGCAGAAGCTGCTGGCCGGAAGGGGCTTGCCGATCCTGCCCGTGGAGGGTGCCAAGACCGAAGCCGAGCAGGCGAACCGGCTGGTCGAGGGGGATTCGGTCGAACAGGGTCAGGGCTGCGCGCAGCATTTCACGGTCGCTGTCGACGGGGGCAGGCCAGGAATGCTGGCGGGTGATGGTGGAGAAGTCGGCGAAGCGCACCTTGATCTGGGCGGTGCGGGCTTGCCGGTCGAGATCGCGCAGCCGGCGGCCGACCTTTTCGACCAGTCGGATCATGCAGTCGCGCAGTTGGTTGCGGTCCTCGGTATCGGCGGCGAAGGTCTCTTCATTGGACAGGCTTTTCTCTTCCCACTCGGTGACGACTGGGCGGCGGTCGCGCCCCAGGGCCAGCTCGCGCAGGTGTTCGGCCTGGCGCTTGCCGAGCAGGCGCCGGAGTTTGCCGGGTTCGGCCGCCTGCAAGTGTCCGATCAGGTGAATGCCGAAGCGGGCCAGCTTGTCGCCGGTGACCGGGCCGACACCCCACAGTTTGCGGACGGGCAGGGGAGCCAGGAAGCGACGGATGGCGGCCGGGTTGCGGGGGGTCGCGGTGAGACCGTCGGGTTTGTCGAGATCGCTGGCCAGTTTGGCCAGAAGCTTGTTGACGGCGATGCCGGCCGAGGCGGTCAGGCCAAGCTGTCGTTTGATTTCATGCTTTATGCGTTTGACCGTGGCCACGGTGTCGGCTTGCGCCTCGGCCAGGCCGGAGAGGTCGAGGAAGGCCTCGTCGATCGAGACCGGCTCGACCAGCGGCGTGAATTGCCCGAGCAGGCGCATCAGGCAGGTGGATACCCGGCTGTAGTGGTCGTGTCGGGGCGGCACGAATATGGCCTGAGGACAAAGCCGGTAGGCGGTGCGGGAAGGCATGGCGGAATGGATGCCGAAGCGACGGGCCTGATATGAGCAGGTGGCGACGACGCCGCGCCGGTCGGGCGGGGAGCCGACGACCACCGGCAGGCCACGCAGCTCGGGACGATCGCGCTGTTCGATGGCCGCGAAAAAGGCGTCCATGTCGATATGGACAATGATTCGCGAGGCTTCCATTGCGCAACCCCGGCCTTGTCTGATTCTTCACCTGCGGGATGAAATCTTGCCCGGCACGGCTTGGCCAATCATTCAGGTTGGCGGTCAGAACTTTTCGTTGTCCAGCTTTTCCTGGCAGTCGACGGTATACCTGGCTGTGGGAATGGCCTTGAGGCGTTCGTAGGGTATGGGTTCGCCGCAGTCTTGGCAGAGACCATAGGTTTTGTTGTCGATTCTCTTGAGGGCATCCTCGATTTCAAGCATGTATTCCCGCTCGTGCTCCTCGAGTCCCCAGAGCAGTTCGGTGTCGGACAGACTGCTGGAAATGTCGCCGGCGTCGCCATGGGCCTCGGTACCGTGGCCATTGGCCTCGTGAATCTGCGTCATGCACTTTTCCCGCTCGTCCAGCAGGAGTTGTTGCAGTTCATTGATTTGCTTGCGGGACAGATGTTTATTTTTAGCCGTCATAGCCGGAAAATCTCCTTGCGTTTTGACCGAAAAAACCCCAAAGGCACCTAACATTTCAAAAAAGTCTTTAATATGGCTTGGCTTGTTGCATTGTCAAGTCGAACTGCAGGGCGCGGCAGCAATGCGTCAGTCAGCTCGGTATTCCGCGACGATTTCCTCCAGGGTTGGATTGGCGCCCCCCATTCGGTTGATCAGGACGGGCGGACTTTCGCTCTCGAAAACTCTCTTCATTTGCCTGGCGACTTCGGCAAAGCCCTCTTCATCCGGGTTCATGTCCAGGCGGAATTCGGCGCGAATGATGTTTGGAATGCCCTTTTCGCTCAATTGTCTGGTCAGTTCGCGGGCTCTCTGCCCGGCTGGCGACGAACAGTTCGGCGGCGCCATGATGATCACTGTGTCGGCGGGCAGGCCGCGGCCGGGGCCGATCACGACAAAGCCGCTGGGCGAATCGCCTCCCTCGACCTTTGTGCGGTTGTCGGGAGCGAGCCAGAAATTCCAGGCGGCCAGGGCAAGGGCGGCAAGCAGAAGCAGGAATGTCGTGCGCATTTGTCGGAGTGCCTTTGTTTATCCCAAATTTGTTGGGAATGGCGTGGAAAATAGTCTTTGCAGGCTATATTGCAAGCT
>SLSR01000145.1 GCA_007130365.1 Lentisphaeria bacterium | reverse complement strand
CTTGGGAAAACTCTTAGAAGGCTAATTTTGCCCCGGAAATGGAGGTGCTAAGCATAACCGTCTCATACTGAAGGCACAAAAAAATTACAGTCCCTTCGCGTCCTTCGCCCGCATAATTCAAGCCCCCAACCCCGTCGATATGGTTCATCAGGTTGAGGTGCCCCTGCAGGGCACAATTGTTTTTCTGATGTTTTCCCAGGGTTGCGCTCCGCTTAACCCTGGGCTACGATGATTATGCTCCGCTTTCCGATAGACCCCAGGAGGCTATGCCAAAGCGGCGCCAGGCCGCCGCACTCCAAGGGTGCTTCGCATCAGCCACTACAGCGTCATGCCTGCCGCCTGTCTGAGCTACACGAAACATGGTCGGGTGAGGGGGCTACACACTATATGAATTAGCCAAGCTATGGGCGGCGGGCGGTCAGAAGCAGAGTTTCCGACTGTTCCGGCAGGAACGGTGTGAAGTCGAGTCCGCCGAACCGTTGCAGTCCGCCGAAGCCAGCTTCGCGCATCGTTTCGTCCAGCTCCAGGTCGGTGTATGGATTCAGCTCGACGCTTTGCAGGTCGGTTTCGGGTTCGCTGGCGGGCAGGGAATCGGGCCACTCTATGGTCAGAAGGTTGAACACTATGTTGCGGGTGGCGGGGAAGTCGTAGAACCGAACAAACTGGCGATCCTCGCCGTCCCGGTCGATTCCGACGATGCGTTCGCGGGTTTTGAGGATCTTTCGATAGTTCAGAAGATGGCATACTGCGCTGCCGCCCGGCCGCAGGCCGTCCCGGAAGGTTCGCATGGTTTCGAGCAAGTCCCCGCGATCCAGCAGGTGGGGCAGGGAATTGCCCATGCACAAAATCAGATCCACCGGTCGGTCGGTGGCCGGTTTCTGCATCGAACAAACCCGCCATTCGACCTCCAGCTTCAGGCGGCGACTGTTGGCCGCCGCCTGCTCAATCATGGCCGGGGAGAGATCGGCACCGATGGTGCGCACCCCGCTTTTGGCCAGAGCCAGCGCGTAAAGTCCGGTGCCGCAGGCCGCGTCCACCGCCGTCCCGACCGATCCGAGCCGTTCGCGCAGTGCGCCGACAAAGGCGCGGGCGGCCGCCAGCCGCCGGTCGAGCTTGAATATCCGGTCGTAGTTCGCGGCCAGCGGATCGTAGAACTGGTCGGGGCGGCTCATCGTTCACCCTCCCGCAGTTCGTCCAGGCTTTTCCGCAGAATCGCGGCCGAGTTCTCCAGAGCCTCCTGCTCGCTGTCGGCCAGGTTGGCGACGATGATCTCCTCAATCCCCCGGCTGCCGACGATGCAGGGAACGCTCAGGCAAACCCCGGAAATCCCATACTCGCCCTCCAGCCGGGTGGACACGGTCAGGACGCTGCGTTCGTTGCGCAGGATCGCCCGGACAATGCGCACCAGGGCGAGTCCGACCGCGAACCAGGTGGCGCCTTTATAGTTGATAATGTGGTAGGCGGAATTCTTCACCTCCTCCGCGATTCGTTTCCGCTGCTGTTCGGAGTCGCCCGCGCACTTTTGGCAGACCCGGCAATAATCGTCCATGCGGACTCCGCCGATATGGGTCATCGACCAGGCGGCCAGCTCGCTGTCCCCGTGTTCGCCGAGGATATAGGAATGGACATTCTGACTGTTGACCCCGCAGTGCAGGCCGAGCAGGTAGCGGAAGCGAATGCTGTCGAGCACCGTGCCCGAGCCGATTACGCGCAGTCGCGAACGGTCGCAGGCGTCGAGGGCGACCTGGGTCAGAATGTCTACCGGGTTGCTGACCACAAGCACGATGGCTTGGGATTGCCGTTCCACGATCTCGGCCATGATCTGGCGCATGATCGCGGCGTTGCGCCTGAGCAGGTCGAGTCGCGATTCGCCCGGCTTCTGCTTGGCGCCGGCGGTGACCACGACCACCTGGGCGTCGGCGTAGTCCTCCGGCGTGCCGAGCCGAATCGAGACCGGATTGGTAAAGGGCAGGCCGTGGGCCAAATCCAGAACCTGACCTTCCGCGTGTTCGCGGTTGAGGTCGAGGATGGCGATTTCTTCCGCGATCCCGGCCTGCATCAGGGCGTATGCGAAGGTGCTGCCGACCGCGCCGGCGCCGACGACGACCACCTTGCGCGACTGCCACTGCCTGCCTGCGGTTGTCTGTTGGCTCATGTGAAAAAGTCTCCTGGTTTAAGTTTTGAGGAAGAAGTGCGAAAGCCTGGGAATGGTTATTTCCCGATCAAACTCTGTGCTTTCCGTAGTGAATCTTCCGGATCTCTGAAAGGTATTCATCATTGTCAATGATCCATGCCCTTCTGAAACTCGGTGAGGAACGGCTTCATTTCCCGGATCAATTCCACATCGGGGCGACAGCGAAGCACCATGCCGTCAAGATACATCATGCTCTTAATGATGGCAAACATCCCCCGTTCGAATTCCATACCGGCGTGAACCGCCATCTTAACCGTCTGCATCATGCGTTTTGTCAGGCTTACTTCTCTAACCGAACTGCCTTTAAAGTCACGGTACAAATAGACCATATCGTTTTCAAACTTTGCCAGTCGGCGTCCTGATATGCCGGTTTCGGCCATTTCGTTCAATTGCCGGGCGCAGTCGGGATAATCGTAATCCGCCAAGGCGACAAAGAAGTTGAACAATCCTTGCCTGATTCCATCTCCAACCCGGCTGATCGCCCCCGTGTCCACCAGGGCGATTTGCCCATCGGGAGAGAGAATGATATTTCCCGGATGGATATCGCCATGGAATATGCCCGGTCCGAAAAGGTAAAATCCGTGGATTCTGAAAAAGTCCATCATGTTATTCCAGGAGAGCTTGCCCTCCTGCAGCAGTTCATCGAAGGTTTTCCCCGGGATTCTCTCGACTACCAGCACATTTTGATTGGACAGCTCCGGGAAAAAACTGGGCAGCCGCAATTGGGACAGGTCATATGTGTCACCATATTTTCGGGCAATTTTTCCCAGCTTGTCTCCCCCCAAAATTTCATTTTTCAGATCCAGTTCCGTGCTGGTGTAGTCCTCGATATAATCCAGAACCCCTATCGGGTCGAACACTTTTCTCAGCTTGGGATAGACGGCCACAGCGAAACGCAACAAGCGGCGCAACGCGGCCACATCGCGCTGGAATTGCCGGGAAAAATCCTGCTTGACCAATTTAACCACGACATCGGTGCCGTCCTTCAGCGTGGCACCGTGTACCTGGCCAATGGAAGCCGAGGCGAAAGGAGCGCGGTCAAACCGCGTGAAGTGATCAAGCCAGCCGTCATCCACATTCCGCTTGAGAAGAGCATCGACATCATCCGGGGGCAAGTGGTCGGTTGCTCTGAAAAGCCGCGCCAGGTGCTGACAAGTTTCCTCCCGCAAAAAATCATACCGCAACGCGAAATGCTGAGCGATCTTCACCGCCAGGAGTCCCCGTTTCTGGATACGATCCAAATCAGGCGGTTTACGCCCATAAATTTCACGAAGCAAAAAAATGAAACTGAGCGTGTTCATGGTTTTTTTAGAGTTCCGTTGAGGCCGCGAGTTCCCGGCTCCATGACTATCCCCGGGCCAGGCTGCCGTAGCATACGGGGTGGAGTTAAGGGTGCTGTTATCATCACAGCTATTCAACGAGGTTGGCCAGTAGCTCGTCGGCCAGGTCGCGAGGATCGCAGTCGATGGCCACGCGCACTCCGAGGGCGGGCCAGACCACGGTTCCGTCCTCGCTCACTTGGGCTCGGATCAGACGGTCGCCGGCCACAGTCAGCCAGGGATGATTCTGCATATGGGCATCTGCACTTTTGTTGAAGCGGTCGTTGCTGACCACGGCGCAATTCAGACGGGTGGCCAGTTCGAGAATCGCATCGTCGGCACTGCGGCCGGCCGTCACTTCCGCGAAGTGGCGAGGCGCATGGCGCAGGAGATCGTTGAACACGGCCAGGCTCTCGGCGTGGCGGGCGTTGCGCGCGAGCGCGAAACGCTCGCTGGCATCGAACAGGCAACGGAAAGATATTCGGTTGCCGACGAAAAACAAGCACAGGCCAAGGAGCGGAACCAGAGACGAGGCTTCGCCGCCGAAGGCAAAGCCGCGGTCATAGGCAAACCGGCAGACATTGGAGCCGTCGACAATCACCTGTTTCGGCAGGCTTGACCTTCGCCTTCCGTGCTTTTTGGCGGCCAGCTTTGACGAAGGGCGCGGCAAGCCGGAGCGAGTTGAGCGCAGAGGGGAGGGCGCTCTGCGCGGAACTACCGAGGCGCGAATCGTGGCACGAGGCGATTCATTGAGCAATTCGGCCATCGACGGCAGGTTGTCCAGTTGCAGTCCTCCGACTGGCCGGGGTGGATTTGGCGGCGGTTCCGGTGGTGCGACTGGTTGGTTTGGGGAACGAGGGGCGGAGTCCGGGCTGCCGTCCGGTCGCGCGCGCAGGTGGTTTTCGTCCGACTCTTCCCGGTCGCCCAGCAACTGCGCCATCGACGGCATGTCCTCGATTTCGAGGTTGCCAACGCCTCGCCTGCCTGGCCGGGGGCGCGGGCCATTGTTTTTTGTAAAGTCGGAAGGTTTCATCTTGCGAGTCAAGTTTGCCGCCTTTAAATCAATAGCCACAAAAAACACAAAATTATGCAGGAAGGAGGGGAGACAGCTTAAAAAAATCTCTCACCAAAACCATCTTGCAAAAACTGTCTATGCAATTTCCTAAAGGATTCGTGTATGTTTAAACGCTAACTTTAGCCTGCCCCGCCAGAGTTGCCAGTTTCCTCTCGTAAAACTTGAAAATGACGGCAGGCCGTCTATATTCAATTGTTGTTCTTGTGGGTAAAGGGCAATGTTAGAGCATTAAAACAATAAGGAGAATAATCATGGTTGCGGTAGTTGACAAAGACACTTGCACGGGTTGTGCCAGTTGCGTGGATGTATGTCCGGTCGATGCCATTGAAATGGTTGACGAGATCGCCGAAATTTCCGACGCCTGCATTGACTGCGGTCAGTGCGTGGACGAATGTCCGGTCGATGCCATCGAGATGAAATAGTGTCCTGGCAGGCGGTTGTGTTTGCGAATGCGGCCGCCTGCCCGCCAATTTTTCGGCTGATTGCCTGCGGCGCAGGCTCTTTTGTCCTGAATCAATCAGGATAAGTTTGGCAAATCAATGTTTATGGCCTGGAACTTTATCTTGAATTCCTGCGTCTTACTTGGCCAATAGGCCAAATGACCAAGAATTCGGCGGAGCAGTAAATTTTGCAGGGAGAAAACATACGGTGAACGGGAAGGCGGAATGGAAAAAGCTGGCGCTTATGGTGGCGGGGTTCGCCGTCTGTTTCTGGTTGCCGGTCGGCAGCGAACGCTTTCGTTTGGCGGTGCTGGAGGCTTTGCATCTGGTGCGATGGTATGCCCGGGAGCATGTGCTGCTGTGCCTGATCCCCGCCTTTTTCATTGCCGGGGCGATCGGCGTGTTTGTCAGCCAGGCCTCGGTCATGAAATACTTGGGGGCGAAGGCGAACAAGGTTCTGGCCTATGGCGTCGCCTCGGTTTCGGGTACCATACTGGCGGTCTGCTCCTGCACGGTTCTGCCCCTGTTCGCGGGCATCTACCGGATGGGCGCGGGGCTTGGTCCGGCCACCGCCTTTCTCTATTCCGGTCCGGCCATCAATGTTTTGGCGATCGCCCTGACGGCCCGGATTCTCGGTCTGCAACTGGGGATAGCCAGAGCGCTCGGAGCCATTGTCTTCAGTGTGGTCATCGGCTTGTCGATGCATTTCATCTTCCGCCGGGAGGAGACGGAGAAGGCGGACGGACAGATTGCCATGCCGGAGTCCGAAGTATCCCGTCCGCTATGGCAGAACGGCCTGTATTTCGCGGTGATGGTGGGCATTCTGGTCTTTGCCAACTGGGGCGCTCCCAACGACTTTCGCTTCGAGCTGAAGGACGGCTCCAGCTTCCGCGCCGCCATCACCGAGGCACCGCTTGATCCGACGGCGCCCGGCGCCGTCTACCGGGTGAAGTTGCTGGACGAGGAACATGTCGAGCCCGCGGCGGCAGAGGGGCGCGAGCTCGACATTCCGGCGGCACAAGTGGTTCGCCGCAGGCCGCTGCCCGGTGCCTGGACCGCGATCTGGCGCCACAAGTGGACGATCACCGCCGTCTTCTCTCTGGCTCTCGGCGGCTTGTTGATTGCCTGGTTCGGAGTTCCCTGGTGGAAGGTTGCGGCGGCCGGGGTCGCGCCTTTGCTCTTGTCCTGGGCTCTGCCGACCCGCGATCTCTGGGTTCTGCTGCCGTTCGGCGCCGGCGTGGCGGGTTTGGCGTGGATTCTTCTGACCGGCGAAGAGGAATTGCAGGAATGGTTCGAAAGCTCCTGGGGATTTGCCAAGCAGATCATGCCGTTGCTCCTGGCTGGAGTACTGGTCGCCGGACTGTTGCTCGGGCGAGTCGGCAACGAGGGGCTGATCCCTTCGGACTGGGTGGCCGGACTGGTTGGCGGCAATTCCGTGCAGGCGAACTTTTTCGCCTCCCTGGTCGGCGCCTTCATGTATTTTGCCACGCTTACCGAAGTGCCCATTCTGCAGGGGCTGATCGGTGCCGGCATGGGCAGGGGGCCGGCTCTGGCGCTGCTCCTGGCGGGGCCGGCTCTGAGTCTGCCCAACATGTTGGTCATCCGCAGTATCATGGGGACGAAGAAGACCGTCGTCTTCGTGGCGCTGGTCGTGGTGATGGCTACACTCAGCGGTCTGATTTTCGGCGCTTTTATTGCGACATAGAAGACATTTTGAACTCAGCCGGATCGGCCGGGCGGCATGAATAACGTTAGTCGTTGGTCGTGAGCATCAGTCAACCCGACCGGGGGTAAAGGGATATGAACAAAGTTGAGCGAACGGGCTTTGCAAGGCGGGCGCGGGTGGTCAAGGCGCTGGCTCATGCCAGTCGCCTGCTGATGGTCGACGAGCTGTCGCGCGGCGAGCGTTGTGTGTGCGAGCTTCGCGAACTGGTCGGCGCCGATCTTTCGACCGTGTCGAAGCATTTGGCGGTTTTGCGCAACGCCGGTTTGGTCGAAGATGAAAAGCGCGGCAAGCAGGTATTCTATCGTCTGCGTACTCCATGCATTGTGAAATTTCTTGATTGTGTCGAAACTGTGTTTAGGGAAAGGTGGACGGGTGAATCGATCAGAACAAGCGAACAGGAGAAAAAGAGATGAAGAAGATTCAGATTCTGGGAACCGGATGTCCGAAATGTAAAAAGCTGGCGGCAAACGCCGAAGCCGCCGCACAGGCCGCCGGGGTCGAGTTTGCGGTCGAGAAGGTGACCGAGATCAATGAAATCATGAAGTTCGGGGTGATGATGACTCCGGCTCTGGTGATCGACGGCGAAGTCGTGGCGGCGGGGAAAATTCCGAGCGTCGAGGAAATTAAGGACATGCTTGGGTGAGAATTTTCTACTGCGGAATACGCGAAATATGCGGAGAAGGGCAGGGGGCAACCACTTATCTGCACTAATCCGCACTGATCCGGCGCGGAAGGATAAACCTCTCCGGCTGATCTCGCAATCGAGCTTGGGCAGAGGGGTGGCTTTCAGGGCGACAACAGTAGATTGTTTCCATTGGGCTTGGGGGTCGCGCTCCCCCGGTCGACTACGCTGCCGCGAAGCGGCTGACTTGAACCATGTAATCATTGCCACGTGGCCAGGCCAATTCCCCGTACGTTTTCCGCTCGCTCAGATTTTCTGGCGTTGCAGGGTCAGCGAGTTGGCGACTACGGTGATCGAACTCAGAGCCATGGCGACCGGAGCCATGGCCGGGTGCAGCAGGCCGAGCATGGCGGTGGGGATGGCGACGACATTGTAGAAGAAGGCCCAGAACAGGTTCTGCCTGATCTTGCGAAAGGTTGCCCGGCTTAGTTTGACGGCTCCGACCACCGCCTGCAAGTCGCCGCGCACCAGGGTGATGTCGCTGCTTTCGATGGCCACGTCGGTGCCGGTGCCGAGGGCGATCCCGACATCGGCCTGGGCCAGGGCGGGAGCGTCGTTGATGCCGTCGCCGACCATGGCGACCAGGCCGGATTGTTTTTGCAGTTCCCTGATTTCAGCGGCTTTCCGGTCCGGCATGACGCCGGCCAGGACTTTTTTGATGCCGACCTGGTCGGCGATGGCGCGAGCCGTCCGTTGGTTGTCGCCGCTGATCATGACCACGGCAAATCCCATTCCCTTAAGCTTCTCCACCGCCTCGGCCGAACCATCCTTCAGGGTGTCGGCCAGGCCGAGAAGCCCGACGATCCGGCCATCGACCGCGATCAGCATGGTCGACTTGGCTTCGTCCTCCAGCGCCTGGATCTGGTCTTCGACCGAGGCGAAGTCGATCTTTTCCTCCTGCATCATCTCCCGGGTTCCGATCACCACGCGGCGGCCGTCGACCCGGCCGGCGACTCCGCGCCCGCCAGTCGCCTGGAAATCGGTGGCGGGCTGCGGTTCAATGCCGTGCTCGCGAGCCTTCTCCACCACGGCCCGGGCCAGTGGATGTTCGGAGTTGTCTTCCAGCGACCCGGCATAGCGAAGAATGGCTTCCTGGTCAAGATCGGCCAAAATTCTGACGTCGGTGACTGCCGGCTGGCCGCGGGTCAGGGTGCCGGTTTTGTCGAAGACAATGGTTTTGATCTCTCTCATCAGTTCGATCGCCTCTCCGGAGCGGATCAGAATGCCGTGGCGCGCTCCCATGCCGCTGCCCACCATCAGGGCGGTGGGGGTGGCCAGCCCCAGGGCGCAGGGACAGGCGATTACCATGACCGCAACCGCTGCGAACAGCGCCAGCGACAGGCGCCCCAGTTCGGGATTGACCCAGGGCAGAAATCGCCCGGCCCAGGCCGCCACCGCCTGTGGATAGGTCGGGAAAGCCAGCCAGACGACAAAGGTCAAAAGCGACAGGCCGATCACGGCGGGGACGAAGAAGCTGGTCACTCGGTCGGCGAACACCTGGATCGGCACCCGGCTGGCCTGGGCTTCGCGAACCATCTTGACGACCTGCGCGAGAAACGATTCCTGGCCGACGCGGGTGATCCTGATCTTTAGTCCGCCGTCCTGGTTGATGGTGGCGCCGACGACTTCGTCGTCGACCTGCCGCAAGACCGGGATCGATTCGCCGGTAACCATTGATTCGTCGATCAAGCCGCGACCTTCGACCACGACTCCGTCGGCCGGGATCTTCTCGCCCGGCCTGACCATCGCGATGTCGCCCTTTTGCAGGTCGCGGATCGGCACTTCCACTTCGCGGTCGTCGCGCAGAATGCGCGCGGTCTTCGCGCCCAGCTCGAGCAGTTCCCGAATCGCCTGGCCGGCTCGGCCGCGGGCCCGGACTTCGATGTAGCGTCCGAGCAGATGAAAGGCCAGGATCATGGCGGCCACGCCGGTGTAGTTGTCGATCCCCAGGCCGAACAGGGCAAGCGGACCGGTGGCAAAGGCGGCCAGCGTGCCGAGCGCGATCAGGGCATCCATATTGGCGGCCCGGTGGCGCACGCTTTTATAGGCGCTGACTAAGGTTTCCCGGCCGGCAAGCGCGATCACGCCGAAAGCCAAGACTACCATCAGCCCGTGGTAGCCGGGAATGTGTAGTCCGAAAAACATGTGGGCGACCATGATCGCCATCATCGGCAGGTTGATCGACCAGGCCATGATCATTCGGCGACGGGCTTCCGCCACCGCTTCGGCGTTGCGGTCCCCGCTTTCCTCTTCCCCGCCGGCTTCGTCTATAGGGGTTGCCCGGTAGCCGGCCTCCGCCACCGCTGCGGTTAAGTCTTCGAGCGACAGTGCTTCCGGTCGATAGACCACTCGCGCCTGCTCGGCTGGAAAGTTGACCGACACCTCGGTCACGCCCTCCTGTCCGCTCAATGCCTTCTCGATGCTGCGGGCGCAACTGGCGCAGCTCATGCCGGAAAGGGCGAGTGTCGCGGTCGTCGGCGCGCCGGTCTGATCATTCGAAAGGATGTCCTTGTCCATTTGGTATGGCCTTTGGGTAGCGTGGTTCGTGAATTAAGCAGGTTAGGTTACTATAGAACGCTTTTCCGATGATCTCAAGTTGCCGCCGTCCCGGTTCGTAAATTCATTCTGAAATGATATTTGGTGACGAGAACTGTAATCCTAAAGCGGTGAGAGCCCGCCTGCCTGCGCT
>SLSR01000158.1 GCA_007130365.1 Lentisphaeria bacterium | reverse complement strand
GACCGGGGCGTATTCCACATGATAGCCGCGCTGCTGCAAGACCTTGGCAAAGCCGAGCACGGCCGGGTGCTCGACCCGGGTGGTCACCACCTTGCGGCGGCGCACGTCGTTCTCGAGGGCGCTGAGCAGAGCCGCGTTGTCCGATTCGGTGCCGCAACTGGTGAAGATGATTTCCTCGGGCAGAGCCCCGACCAGGGAGGCGGCCCGCGCCCGCGCCTCCTCGACATGACGGCGAACCTGGCCGCCGAAGGTATGCACGCTGGAGGCGTTGCCGTACCACTGGCCGAAGAACGGGGTCATGGCCGCGACCACTTGCGGGTCGACCTTGGTGGTCGCGTTGTTGTCGAGATAGATGAGGTCGGATGTGTTGTCCATGATTATTCCGCGGCTTCCTCTTCGACAATTATTTTTTCATCGACCTGCTCGCGCAGCCTGGCCTCGACCCAGCGCTTGAGCGTAATGTGGGCGCTGGGGCAGGAGGCGCAGGCACCCTGCAGCCTGACGATTACGCGGGCGCCGTCGATGTCGATCAGCTCGAGGTCGCCGCCGTCGGCCTGCAGGCCGGGGGCGATCTGCTGCTCGATGGTCTCCTGGATCAATTTTATCCTCTGCAAGTTGGTCAGCGGTTTCGGCTTCGCTGCGTCGGGGGTCGCCATTTCCCGTTCAGCCTGCCGGCGCTGGCCCTGCATGTCGTCGAGGATATTCTGGATGTCCGGCTTGCAGCCGCCGCAGCCGCCGCCGGCCTTGGTGAAGTGAACCACCTGATCCACGGTCTCCAGGTGGTTGGCGGCGACCGCCTCGCGAATCTTGCGTTCGGTGACGCTGAAGCAGTAGCAGACCGTGCGGTCGAGTCCTTCCGGATCGTATTCCTCGTGGTCGTGGCCGCCGACCGTGGCGGTGCCTTTGCCCTCGCCGCGCAGGTTGGCCAGGGCGGCCTGCAGCGCCTCCATGCCCATCACCGAGCAGTGCATCTTCTCTTCCGGCAGCGAGCCGAGATAGTCGGCGATGTCGTCGTTGGTCAGAGCCGACGCCTCTTCGATGGTCTTTCCGACCACCAGCTCGGTCAGGGCGGAGGCGCTGGCAATGGCGCTGGCGCAGCCGAAGGTTTGAAACTTGGCATCGATGATCCGCTCCCGGTTGTCGTCGAATTTCAGGTATACCTTAAGAGCGTCGCCGCAGCGCAGGTTGCCGACTTCGCCAACCGCGTCGGGCTGCTCGATCTCCCCGACATTGCGCGGATTGAGGAAGTGCTCCATCACTTTTTTCGTATAGTCCCACATAGTGCATGGCTCCGTAGTTTATGCCCAGGCCTTCTGCGGAGTCCGCAAATCCGGCCTGCCGGCTGCGGTTTACTGGTCTTCCGGTTCGGCGGCTTGCTGTCTGACCTGCTCCAGCTCCCGGCGCATTCCCGGCAGTTCGTCCGCCAGTTCGCGGCTGATCGGATGCTCCGGGTGATCGGCCACAAAGCGCTCGAACAGGGGCAGCAACTGCTCGCCGTATTCGAGCATCGCCCGAGTCTGATCGATGGCGCCGGAGTCGATCCTCTCCATAAGCTTCGTCCGCAAGTCCAAAACTTCCCGTTCCAGGCCTTGTCCGATGCGCTGATTCTCCAGAGCGGCCTGCACCTCGTCGTCGGCCGCCAGAGCTTGCATGCGCTCGCGCAATTCGACGTCTCCCGGCAGGCCGGCGTAGGCTTCGCCAATCCCCTGCAGCACAATGTATTGCTCCGCACCCTCGAGACGACCGGCGAATTCGCGGGCCGCCTCGAAGTTGGCCATCAGCCTGGCTCGAATGACGGCGGCCGCCGCGCTCTCGTCTTCGCCCAGCATTTCATAGGCCGCCCCCAGAGCGCCCTGCCGGGCTTGCCCGAAGGCGGCGGCGAATTCTGCGGGGACATGGGCTTCGGCCAGGGAAATCACCTGCTCCGAAAACTCGGGATTCAGCGGATGTCCGGCCCAGGCAATCTGACCGTCGGCATCGACGACGGCCGCGAACGGAATGCCCTGGTATTCAAGGCCGGCTTCCGTGCCCTGGTCGATTCCGACATGATAGATCATGCCATGGTCGCGGACAAAGGGACGAACCACTTCCGCATCCTCTTCAGTCAAGCCAATCACCGCCATGCCGAAGGGTTCGACGATCTGCGCCAGTTGATTGAGGTGGGGTATGGTTTGACGGCACGGGCCGCACCAAGTGGCCCACAGTTCCAGAACATAGGGACGACCGGCCAGATCCGCGGCCGCGACCGACTTGTCGCCGATCCATTCGGACACCTGCAATTCGGGTGCCGGCCGGCCGACATTGGGGTCTTCGGCCGGAAGCCGGGGCGGCTGCCCGAACAAGGGTTGAGCCAGCCCCAGGCCAAGCAGTGCCGATCCCAGCAGACAAGACAGTTTGCGATTTTGCATTTGGCAGTTCCTTTTTTTGGTTCCTTTTCAGTTTGAGTGGGTAGCTTGTTTCAATTCACATTCAGAAATGATGCATTGCTCGTGGCAGAGTTCAGGTTTCAGGTTTCGGGTTTCGGGTTTC
>SLSR01000262.1 GCA_007130365.1 Lentisphaeria bacterium | reverse complement strand
GTCTTTGTCATTTTTTCTCTTTCCTTTCCTTCTTTGTTTTTTTGCTGCGTCAAATCCCCTTGATTCGCGCTCAATGAGATATAATATTATGCCATTGCCGATAATAATCCAGTCGGAAGAAAGATTTTTATGAAAGGCTATCGAAAAGCGCCTCGCGGCCTGCGCCTGCACATCGGTCTGTTCGGCCGGCGCAACGTAGGCAAGTCGTCTCTGTTGAATCGCTTGACGCGCCAGCAGGTTTCGATCGTTTCGGAGGTGGCGGGAACCACCACCGATCCGGTGGAGAAGCCTATGGAACTGCTGCCGATCGGCCCGGTTCTGTTTATCGACACGGCCGGAATCGACGATGTCGGGGCACTTGGCGAACAGCGGATACGCCAGACCCGACGGGTTTTCGCGCGTGTCGACCTGGCGCTTCTGATCGTCGATCTGAAGATCGGCTGGGGCGACTTCGAGGAGAAGTTGCGGGAGGAGTGCAGGCGGCGCGACATCGCCGTGATCGCGGTATTCAACAAGGCGGATTTGGGCGAGCCGGATCGGGACTTGCTCGATCGGCTGGAGCGGGAGAAGGTTGCGACCGTGGTCACCGACGCCTTGAGCGGCCGCGGTTTCGATCAGTTGCGGCAGTGCCTGATCCGGGAGGTGCCGGAAGAGTTTCTGGCGCCGCCGACGATTCTCGGCGATCTGCTGCCGCCGGGCGAGCTGGCGGTTCTGGTCGTGCCGATCGACAAGGAGGCGCCGAAGGGGCGGCTGATCATGCCGCAGGTACAGTCGATTCGCGACATTCTCGACAACGACGCCTATTGCCTGGTGGTCAAGGAGCGGGAGTTGCGCGACGCACTGGAGCGCTTGCGGCGGCCGCCGGCTTTGGTGGTTACCGATTCGCAGGCCTTTCTCAAGGTGGCTGCCGATACGCCGGAGGAGGTTCGGATGACTTCCTTTTCGATTCTGTTCGCGCGTTTCAAGGGCGATCTCGATGAATATGTCCGCGGCGGCCTGGCGATCGACCGCCTGCGGGCGGGCGACCGGGTGCTGGTCGCGGAAAGCTGTTCGCATCATCCGATCGGCGAAGATATCGGGCGAGTGAAGATACCCCGCTGGCTGCGCCAGTACACGGGCGGAGAACTTGAGTTTGTCCATTGCCAGGGGCATGATTTTCCGGATCGCCTGACCGACTGCAAGCTGGTGATTCATTGCGCCGGCTGCGTGACCAATCGTCGCGAAATGCTGTCGCGACTGATGGCATGTCGGGAGGCCGGGGTGCCGATCACCAATTACGGAGTGGCCATCGCCCTGGCGCTGGGGATTCTGGAAAGAGCCCTGTCGCCTTTTCCCGCGACGCTTGAGATGGTCAGGCGAGAGCGCGCGGCGGCCGCCGGGGAATCCGGTTTGAATATGAATAAATGACGGGAGTCGTTCGTCTGCATGCTTTGACGGGCAGACGGCAGCGGTTCCGAAACAATCCTGCAACAAGGAGCCAGGCACAATGGAAAGACAATCCAACAGATTAATGGCTTTGGGCATCGGGCTGATGCTTCTGGGCGGAGCATTGGCGGGTTGCCGAACCACCCACGAAATCCAGAGCACCCATGAAATAAGGCCGATCGAGGTCAGGCCGATTCATATTACGATCGACGTCAATATCCGGGTCGATCGGGCGCTCGACGACTTTTTCGGGGATTTGGATCGCGAGGATCCAACCATCCAGTAGCGGGCACTTAATATGAAACCGTTTAAGGAAAGAAAAAAAGAAAAAAAAGGAATAGACAGATGAAAATGAAGCGAAGTTTGACCCTGCTCTCTCTGGTTGTGGCGCTCGGCGGCGGGTTTTCGGCCACCGCCCAGGAATTTTCCCTGCGCGAACTTCAGGAGCGGATGCGGCAGCGGATTCCGCAGATCAACGAACTGAAGGAGGGGGGAGTTGTCGGCGAGAACAACCAGGGCTATCTGGAAGTGCGTGTCGAGCGCATTTCCGAGCAGCGCGGAAAGCTGGTGGTGGAGGAGAATCTCGACCGCCGTCGAGTGTACACCCTGATCGGGCGGCAGCAAAACGCGCCGGTCGAACTTGTGGGCAGGCGACGGGCCCGCCAGATCTATGAATCGGCCGCTCCCGGGGTCTGGGTGCAGAACCCGGACGGTGAATGGCTGCGCAAACCGGCGGAAGAATGAACCAGGCAGCCTGCGTCAGGCTCGAGAAACGAGGCGAGTTACTGAATTGTGAGGAATTGCCTGCACTTCTCGGCAAGCATCAGGCAGGTTTCGGCGGTCGAGGCGGGCATGACCCGGGGCTGGCGGGCCTTTGATTAGTCAGCCAAGCATTCCCGGGTGCTTGGCGAGAAACGCTTCCTCTTCCGGTCAACTTGACCTGAAACGGGTGATTCCCGAGAGGCCATTGCGCCTCGTGGAGCAGCATGTTTCGCAACTCATCCCGGTCGCGTCCATTTCGTCAGGCTAGCCTGAATTAATCAGGCTAGGACTTTCGTCGCGTGCATCATTCGCTCAATGCACAAGGCTGAAGTCCACGATCCCCACCCCCATTTTATCCTTGATTCCGTGATATGCGTCTTTGTCAAGGTTCGCCTGGCATTTTGGGATTTACAATCTATGTTATTTGGTTGAAGTGTTTTAGGTAAAAAATAGAGAGAAAAGATTGTTTTCAAATGGCAAAACGCACTTTGGCTAGTACTTGGCGAAACATCGAACGATTGCTTGATCAGCATGCGCGTCGCGACGACGATCAGAAACTGGCAGAACTTAACGATTTGCTGATCAAGGTCAACAGCTCCAGTGTGGTGCGGGCTTTGTCCACCTTGTTTGTCAATCCTCATCACGGGCTGGAGGATGCGTCTCTGCGCTTTGCCCTGCTTGAGGACAATCAGCCGCCGCCCTGGAAGGCGATGTACCGGGAGGAGGACAAATGTCTGTATGTCAATGTTCTGGGAGTGTTCGACTTGCGCCGGGAGTGCGAGAAGGCGCGGGAGATTCTGCTTACGCCCGAGGCGCGCAAGAGCTTTCAACTGTATCGTTTCCAGGCTTTTTTGGCCGAGTTGGGCAAGCTGCCGACGCAATTGCTGTTGTTTTTGGTCATCCTCGAGGAGGCCGCCAACGCTCGCGACATCAGCCGGGTTGAAAAGCGCGGCGGCGAGACCGAGGCCAGTGAAGGTCGCGCCTATCTGCAATTGCTTTGGGCCTTCAAGGAGCTGGAGAACTTCATGAAGTTGAACAAGGGGCTTGATCTGCGTTCGGAGTACGGCATTCTTTGGCTGGAGTCGGACTGGTTTGTCGGCCGCTAGCCGGGGTGCGACCGCGGCCATGTGTCCCGACACCACCGGGTTTGCCCCGGAGCCGACGCCTGATCCGCACGAACTCGGCGCACCTACTTTTGCCTCGGTGAAGCGAATGTTCGAGCCACTGACGCACAGCGTCAAAGGTCAATAGCCCCAGGTTTCAACCTGGGGTTTTCGTTTTGTCCATCATGGTGCCGCGCAGCGGCGCAGTTTCAAGCTGCGAAATGCGCGAAACACGCGAAAAGGGGCATAAAGATGCCGCAGTTGAATGATGCGGTCGCATATGCCTGAGTCACACGGAGCAGGCGTCGAGTTCGCCGCAGGCGAATCGATGTGCTTTTGGCGGCTCTGTGTCCGCCGCGCCGGATGCACCTACTTGCCCCGGTGGAGCGAGGGTTTGATAAGCAACCCCGGCACAATTCAAGATTCAGCAAAGAAGGCCTGTGGGTTTATTTGCCGAGGCAAAAGCGGGAGAAGATGCGGTCGAGAACGTCGGGCATGACGGTGCGGCCGTGGATGCGTCCGATCGCGTCAATCGCCGTTCGCAGGGAGACGGCGGCCAGTTCTAACTGCTCTCTCTCGATGCACTCGGCGGCATCCCGCAAGGCGGGCAGGGCGGTTTTCAGCAGGTTGGCATGGCGAGCCGCGACCGCCACTTCCGGTTCTTCGGCATGCGGTTGGCGCCAGACCGTCTTTTCGATCGCGTCGAACAGCTCGTCCAGGCCCGCGCCGGTCAGCGCCGAAACCCGGACGATGCCTTCTCCCCCGGTTTCGTCTGGTTTCAGGTCGCATTTGTTTTCGACTCTGACAGTCGGACATCTGGCCAGGTCGGGGGGCAAGTCTCTTTCCTCGGCCGCTGGCTCGGCACTGCTGATCCAGAGGACGACCTGCGCCTCCTTCATTTCGGCGAGGGTGCGTTCGATGCCGAAGGTTTCGACTTCGTCCCGAGCCTGGCGCAAGCCGGCGGTATCGATCAGGCGCACGGGGATTCCGCGGATATGGGCGAATTCTTCGAGCGTGTCGCGGGTGGTGCCGGGGAGATTGGTGACGATCGCCCGGTCGCGTCCGAGGATTGCGTTCATCAGGCTTGACTTTCCGACGTTCGGCGGTCCCGCCAGAACCAGCCGGATGCCGTGCCGCAAAATCTCGCCCTCCAGTTTCGAGGCCTGCAGGCGGTCGATTTGTTTTGCGGATTCCGCAAGTGTGGCTGCCAGTTCGGACTTCGAGGCTGGTTCAATCTCCTCCTCCGGGAAGTCGAGCTGCGATTCAAGATCGGCCAGAGCCGTGGTCAGGCGGTCGTAGATAGTCGAGATGCGGCGTCCGAGGGCGCCCTCAAGCTGGCGTTTGCCAAGCCGCAGAGCCATTAGGCTGTGCGCCTCGACAATGTCGGCTACCGCTTCGGCCTGGGTCAGATCCATTTTGCCGTTGACAAAGGCGCGCTTGGTGAATTCGCCGGGCTCGGCGCCGCGGGCTCCGGCTTCGAGCAGGTGCAGGAGGATGGTGCGGGCGACCAGGCCGCCCCCGTGGCAGTGGATCTCCACCATATCCTCGCCGGTATAGCTGGCGGGAGCCGGAAAACGCACGGCGAGGGCGCGATCGATCGCTTGGCCTTCCGGATCCAGAATTTCTCCCAGGCAGAGTCGGCGCGGCGGCTGACGGTGCAGAGGCGGCGAGCCGCGCCAGCAGGATTCGGCTATGGCCAGCGCGTCCGCTCCGGAGAGGCGCAGAATGGCGACGGCACCGCCGACCGCAGTGGCGATGGCCGCGATGGTCTCCCGGTCCCCGGCTTGTCCTGTCACGAGATTTTGCCTCTCTGCCATGTTTCTTCAAAGTTGTCAAGAAAAGTATGGACGCATTCGCCAAGCACCTTCAGGTTGTAGCCCCCCTCCTGGCAGATCAGGGTCGGTTTGCGCAGTTCGGCGAGCAGCCTGGCGATCTCCCGATAGTCCACGGTTTGCAGTGCGAAGCCGCCGATCGGATCGTCGGCGTGGGTGTCGAAGCCGGCCGCGACGATCAGGTAGGCGGGGTCGAACGCACGTACGGCTTCGACCACTCGTCGCAAGGCGGCCAGATACTGTTCGCATTCGGTGTTCTGAGGCAAAGGTTCGTTGTGGTTGGTTCCCTCCGCCTGGCCTTTCCCGACCTCTTCGGCGTAGCCCCAGAAGTAGGGGTATTCGAAAGTCGGGTCGCCGTGCAGGGAAGCGGTGAACACCGCCTTCTGCTCGTCGAAGAACTCCTGGGTGCCGTTGCCGTGGTGGTAGTCGATATCGACAATTGCCACTCTGCCCTGGTTCACCAGATGGTCGGCCGCGGTGGCGACATTGTTGAAATAGCAATAGCCGCCGAAAACTCGCGGCCCGGCGTGATGTCCGGATGGCCGGCAAAGGGCATAGACCATGCTCTCCGAGCCGGTCGCCAGCATGTCGGCCGCGGTCAGGGCGGTGTCGACCGAGGCTTTGGCCACTTCGTAGGTTCGATGGACGATCGGGGTGACTGCGTCGGTACACCAGATTCCGCCCTGCAAAGCGGTGTCGACTCGACGCGGCAGGTTGGCTCCTTCGCCGGGGAACAGATCCGGATAGAACTCCTCGCCGTCCCGCAGCGATTCGGCGGTGTTGCGTATATAGTCGTGATAGGGGTGCAGCCGAGTCAGGTGGCGTTCCGGGAAAATTTCGGCTGTGGCCAGTGAAAATCGCGGGTCTTCAAGCAGTCTCTCTTTGATCGCCTGCACGCGCCGCGGCGTGTCTTTCACTTCATAGACGACCGGCCCGAGATGGAATTTCCAATGGGGGTTGTGCAGACTGTCGTTGTATTTTTCGATGACTTTCACGGGGTTCCTCCGGTCGTTCTCAGCGCAGGAGTTCAAGAATCTTGTCTTGCGGCAGTGGCGGCGATTGGCGGTCGAGCCGTCCGGTCATTCCGTTGGAGCAGAAGACAGCGTTCAATACCGCTTCCTCGACGGTTTCAATCACCGCCTCGTATAGAGTGTCCACATGCGGGTGGGCAATACATTTCAAGTGGGTGACGCGAGCCGACGCGCGATGCGGGCGCTGCGAGCGGTTGGCGGTGCTGAAGGCGATGATTATTTCACCGCTCGACGAGGCGGCGTAGGAGCCGACTCGGCCAAGGCCGAGGGCGGCCCGTTTGGCGATGTTGTTGAGCTGGCTGCTGAGCAGCGGCACATCGGTGGCGACCACCACGATGACTGACCCCTCGCTTTGTTCGCGGCGATTCTGTCGGGGGAACAGGCTGTCGAGATCGCGGCCCGCCACGCGCCCGTCGATGGTCAAGTTGCGCATGCGTCCGAAATTCGACAGCACGAGCACTCCGAGCGAGAAGTTGCCCTCCGTCAAGTTCAGGCTTCGCGAAGCGGTGCCGATTCCTCCGGCAAAGTCGAAGGTTGTCATGCCGGTTCCGGCGCCCAGCGAACCTTGCGGAACCGGCCCGGCGACAGCCGTGTCGATGGCCTTCCAGGTGTCCTGAACCGAGCAGACGCCGACCCGCACATCGTTGAGAAACGAGTCGTCGGCCTCGCCGACCACGGGCAGGATCACATCCGAGGCGGTGCCAAGCTGCGGGTATTTCCGGCTCATATGGGCGATGACGCCGTCGTGAACCCGACCGACCGAGTGCGAATTGGTCAACAGAATCGGGGTTTCCAGCCAGCCTTGCGCCATCACCTGGGTCAGTCCCGCCATTTCGCCCACGCCGTTGAGAATAAATCCGCCGGCCGCCAGGCGGTTGATGTAGGCCTTGCCGGCCGGCAAGACGGCGGTCACACCGGTGCGGACGCAGGTGGTTTCGTTGAGGCCGGGGACTTGCACATTGTCGGCGATGCGGGTGCAGTGGCCGACCCGCACCCCCGGCACATCGGTAATCGCATTGTATATCCCGGGGCGGAAACGACCGATCTTCACTCCCAGCTCGCGCAAGGTCGGGCGCGGGGTCTCCGAAGGTTCGACCGAAGCCTTGGTTCGACGGGGCGCGCGCAGGGCGAGACCGTAGCGCCGCGCGGCCGAACGAATGATCAGGCGCAGCACGTCCTTGAAGGAAAGGCTGCAGGCTCGCGCCGCTCTCATCATCGAGGCTTCGGGGTGCAGGCTGGGCAACGGGTTGAGTTCGATGAAAAAGGGCTTTCCGTCCTCGCGCAGGCGAATGTCCACGCGCCCCATGTCAGGACAGGTCATGACCTCGAAAACCCGACGCGCCATGGACAATACCGCCTTCTCCGCCGTCTTGCTCAAGACGGCCGGACATGCCACATTGACGGCGGTGGCAGCGGCGGAACCGCCCTGCTTCATGTCGTAGTCGTAGATATTGTATTTTCCGTCGGTTTTTTTCAGGTCGAAAGTGTGTTCGACAATCGCCAGCAGCCGTCCTGGATAGCTTTCGATAAAGGGCACGCTGAGTTCGCGGCCCCGAATGAAGGACTCGACGATCAGGCCGGCCGGATAGTCCTTCAGCAGTCGGTCAATCAGTTGTTTCGCGGCTTGCGGGGTCTCGGCGACCGAGTCCTGGTGGATTCCCTTGCTTGAGCCTTCGGAGTTCGGCTTGACGATCACCGGGTATTGCAGGTTGCGGGGAAGCTGGTGTTCCTGCGCGGTTGCCAGGATGCCGCCGGGCACCCGAACCCCTCGCGACGAGAGAACGGTTTTGGCCAGACTTTTGTCCAGATTCAGGTGCAGAAGGGAGGCGTTGCCGCCGGTGAAGGGCATTCCCAGTTGCTCGTAGAGCCCAGGATAAAAGGCTTCGCGCGAACTGCCGACAGTGCCTTCCGCCAGGTTGAATACCAGATCCGGCTCGCTGGCCAGCAAGCGCTCGACCACCAGGTTGGGGCTGCCCGACACTTCGACCGCAGTCACCGCATGCTGCAGTTCGGCGAGAGCGCGGACAATGCGTGAAACATCCTGCTCGGCCAGGAGTTCGGCTGTCGATTCCGCGTCGTCGGTGCGTAGGTTGTAGGCAACAGTGATGCGCATTCTTTACTCTTGAACCAATCGGTTTGACTTGAGTCTGAGCCTGCGGCAGGCTCACTCGATCATTCCGGTCTTGCGGGCGTGCTCGAAGAGGCCGCCGTGATCGATTACCTGAAGGGCGTCGCCCAGGGGCTGCAACTCGATCGTCAAGTCGCGCTCCGGCACGCGCAGCTGATGGCGCTCCAGATCCAGTTCCACCTGGTCGCCGGTGGCGATCAGGTCGCGGAGGCGGCGAGTCGAGTCGACCGGATAGATTTCGCCGGTGGCAATGCAGTTGCGGAAGAAAATGCGGGCGAACGATTCGGCCACGACGGCGCGCGCGCCGGCCGCGCCCAGGCTGACCGGCGCATGTTCCCGGCTCGAGCCGCAGCCGAAGTTGCGTCCCGCGACGATGACGGCGTAGGGGGTTTTGCTTTCGCCCGAGGGAATAAACAAGGGGTGTCCCTCCGGCAGGCCGGAGAGGGCGTAGGAGCCGAGCTTTTCGTATTCCTCGGGAATCGTCGGCACCAGGTTGAGGTATTGGGCCGGGATAATCTGGTCGGTGTCGATATTGTCGCCGACGACAAAGGCGCTACCTTTGATGATGGCTGCCATAATCTTGCGGGTCCTTTTTTTTGCGAATTGGGCAATTCTAGCCGAGCAGGGTGCGCGGATCGGTTATCCGCCCGCGAACGGCCGAGGCGGCGGCGGTCAAGGGCGAGGCCAGGATGACCGAAGCCGATTTCGACCCCATGCGCCCGACAAAATTGCGGTTGGTGGTGCTTATGCAGACTTCCGAGTTGTTGCATCTGCCGAAAGTGTCGACCGGCCCGCCCAGGCAGGCGGCGCAGGACGGCGGCGCCGGAGGCAGGCATCCGGCCGCCTCGAAGATGTCGGCCAGGCTGCGGCCGTTGACCTTGCTGGTTTTCAGTTGTCCGGCGATTTCCACGGTAGCCGGCACGATGAAGGTGTCGACTGCGACTCGCCGACCGTCGAGCACGGCGGCGGCGGCGGCAAAGTCTTCCAGCTTGCCGCCGGTGCAACTGCCGATGTAGGCGCGGCCGATGGCCATGTCGCCGCAGTCGGCGGCTCGTCGCGAGTTGTCTGGGGAATGGGGCAGGGCGACCATCGGCTCGATGGTCGCGCCGTCGTATTTGTAGACTTTCAGGTATTCGGCATCCGGGTCGCTGGCAAATGTGCGATATGGCTTGTCGGTACGGTTTATCACATATTGCTCGGTCACCTGGTCGGCCGCGATTATGCCGTTCTTGGCGCCGGCCTCGATCGCCATGTTGGCAATCGTCATGCGTTCGTCGATCGAGAGTGCGGCGATGGCGTCGCCGGCGAATTCCATGGCTTGATAGGTGGCGCCGTCAACCCCGATGTCTCCGATGATCCGCAGAATCAAGTCCTTGGCCATGACCCCGTCTCCGAGACGTCCGGAAATGTCGAATTTGAGCGAGGGCGGCACCTTGATCAAGAGTTTTCCGGTACCCATGACAAAGGCCGCGTCGGTGTTGCCGATGCCGGTGGCGAACTGGCCGAAGGCACCGTGTGTGCAGGTGTGGGAATCGGTGCCGAACATCACTTCGCCGGGGCGGCAATGGCCCTTTTGCGGCAGGGTCAGGTGGCAGACGCCGGAATAGGTTTCGTCGGCCGGGTCGTAGAAGTACGGCAGGTTCTGTTCGCGGGCGAAGGCTCGGCAGGCTTCGACGTTGCGATGGCATTTGGGGTCGGAGGTGAAGATGTAGTGGTCGGGTGCAATCACGATTTTTTCCGGAGAGAAAACCTTGGCTGCCGATCCGAACTCGCGCTTGAAAATGCCGATCGTCCCGGGGCCGCAGACGTCGTGGGTCATCAGAATATCGGCCTGCACCCAGATGTTCTCGCCGGGGCTTACTTGTTCGCGTCCGGCG
>SLSR01000053.1 GCA_007130365.1 Lentisphaeria bacterium | reverse complement strand
CTGCGCGGGAAATCATACTCCCCGGGATGATAGCCGGCACGTCGCCCGGCGGCCGCCGGTTTGCGGCCGCCACAGTCGAGCAGCGGCCACCATCCCTGCGGCCCGTAGCGGTCGAGCAGTCGCCCATAGAACTTGCCCAGGTCAATCATGATTCTTGGCATCCTTTCGCCGCCACACTATATTCAGATCGTTGTCAAAGTCCAAACTTCGGCCGGACATCGCGCCATGACTCGCTTCGATCTGCACATCCACAGCGCTCTTTCGGCCTGCGGCGAGGACGTGTTGTCGCCGCGTCTGATAGTCGAACGCGCGGCGGCGCGCGGTCTGCACCTGATCTCCGTGGTCGACCACAACGCCTCGGCGCATGTCGAGCCAACCTTGCGCCTGGGCGCCGACTCGGGATTGACCATAATTCCCGGAATCGAAGTCGCAACCCGCGAGGAAGTGCATCTACTCGCCTATTTCCCGGGGCTCTCCGAGCTGGCCGAGTTTCAGAAGCTGATCGACGCCCATCTGCCGAAGCTGGAGAACAACAGCGAACTGTTCGGCCATCAATTGATCTACGACGACGGCGGGGAGATCGTCGACCTCGACCGGCGTCTGCGCTTGGTCGGGGTCGATTTGGGGATCGACACTTTGGTCGCGGCGATTCACGAGCATGCGGGCCGGGCGGTACCCGCGCATATCTTTCGCCTCCGCAACGGCCTGCTCAGTCAACTGGGCTTTATTGATCCGGAAAGTCGATTCGACGGCCTGGAGATCGACTGGCGGGAATGGCGAAAGCGAGGCTTGCGCCCCGGTTGTCGCGAGCAGGGCTTTCCCGCGATCAGCGGCTCCGACAGCCATTTCCTCGAAGACATCGGCCGCCGCTTTCTCGAAATCGAGGCCTCCCCCCAAAGCCTGCGGGAACTGGCGGCCATTGTCCTGGCCTGATTGATTTCCGTAGCAGCTTGCAATTGGCGGAATATCGATTAAGTTTTCTTTATTGTAGGGTATAGGGTAAAGCGAATCTACCAGAAAAGGAGGTGTTATGGTGTCATATGGAATTTTAAGCATTCTGCCGCTTTTCCTGATGTCCGGCGGCGGTTTCTTCAGTCCGGAGCCGGTTGTTTCGGATGCGGCTTTGGTGCGCCCGGTTTTCGAGCGTGTCGCGGCTCGCCTGCAGACTGGCGGCACGCTTTATCATATCGATTTTCGGCAGGATCGTTTGTCAACCGCGGTCAACCATGCTTTGGCGATACTGCGCGAGGTCGGGATCGAGGACGAGGACGCCAATCGTATTTTCACTGGTCTTCCCGACTTTCTCGAGGATTCCGGCGTCTATTCCCTGCAGGGAGTCGGCGCCAGTGCGGTGCCGCGCCCGGATGGCCTGCTGGATGCGCGAATTTTTTTGGCGGTTTCGGCGGAATCGCATGACAGTCCATGGTGGCGGGCCTGGCTGGGGGAAGATGTTTTTCATCCTGGCAGATTGCGCTTTTTCCCGCCGGAAACCGATGCCGTGCTGGCCTGCAACTTCGATACTGCCGCGCTTTGGCAGATGATTGAAGCGGCGGTTCTCGATGTGGGCTTGGCCGGCGACCGGGAGGCCTGGCAGGAGATGCTCGAGGCCTGGGCCGAATCGCCAATGCCGCCGCAGACGGTTCTCCAGTCGCTGACCGGACAAGTCGCGGTCGGGCTGTTGCTGAATCGCGAGCAAGTGCTGCCGTTGCCGCTCGGCCCGCGACCGGCCACGGTTCCCGCCCCCGATTTCTTACTGGTTGTCGAAACTCGCGACAACCGCTTTGCCGAAAGGTTGACGGCGATTCTCGAGGCCGAATGGCAGTCCGAGACCAGGGTGATGGCGGGGCAGGCGGTGCGGGTTTTTCAGCCGCCTGCCAATCAGCGGCCGCCCTGGCCGTTCGCCCTTTCCATTCTCAGCCTTGAACAGGAATTGCTGATGGCCTCGACCCCGGAAATTATCGGGAAGGCGCTGACTGCCGCCGCGGCCGACCACGGCCTGCCTGGGCAGGTCGAGTTCGCCGAAGCCTTCCAGGGGAGCCACTTGAATTATCGCGGCCTGTTCTTTGTCTCTGCGCAGGCCGTGGCGGAATACAACAAGTTGCGGGAGACGATCAGGACGCAGGCGGCCGGAGCATCGGAATTGGCCATGCTGTCCATGCTTTTGCCGAACCTGCCGGAGGCTGCCCTTAGCGGCCGGGCGGAGATGGTCGAAGACGGGATTCTGCTGACCGGAGTCGGCACCGGCTATCTGCCGCGGGCGCTGGCCAAGGGCGGCAGCCTGTCGAGCCTGCCCTTGTGGATGGGAATGATTGTCCCCAGCCTATATCATTCGCGAACCCGGGCGCAGGAAGTGAGCTGCATACACAATCGGCGCATGTTATACGCGGCAAAAATGCAGTTTGTGATCGACAGCGGGCAGGCGGCGGCGCCGACCTTCGAGGATGTGCTGCCATACTTGGATCAGATGCCGACCTGTCCGCAGGGCGGAGTTTATAGCCTGAACGACCGGGACGAACCGGTCAGTTGTTCGGTGCATGGAG
>SLSR01000246.1 GCA_007130365.1 Lentisphaeria bacterium | reverse complement strand
TTCGACCGACTTCTCGCCAAGCCCCGGGAATTCTCGCAGGCGAGCCCATTCCTTCTCTTTCAGCCAGTAGAGATCGGCCGGGGAAACCACGAATTGGTGTTCGGTCAGGAGTTCGACCATGGCTTCGCCGATCGATTCGATGTCCATGGCGGAGCGGCTGCAGAAGTGGCGCAGTCTTTCCTTGATTTGCGCCGGGCAGGATGGGTTGAGGCAGCGCAGCGCGACTTCCTCTTGCAGGCGGTGGACTTCGCCGCCGCAGGATGGACAGTGGGTGGGCGCCGGGAAGGGGGGCGCGTCGTCGGCACGAGTCTCGGCGAGAACCCGGACCACGGCCGGAATCACATCGCCCGCTTTCTCGATCTCCACCCGGTCGCCGACTCGGACATCCTTGCGCTTCAGTTCCTGGAAGTTGTGCAGGGTCGCCCGACTGACGGTACTGCCGGCCAGCAGTGTGGGGCTTAATTCAGCGACCGGAGTCAGGACGCCGGTGCGCCCGACTTGGACATTGATTGTTTCAACCCGGGTAACGGCGCGCTGGGCGGCGTATTTGTAGGCGATCGCCCAGCGCGGAGCCTTGGCCGTGCTGCCGAGGCGCTGGCGGGCCGACCAGGCGTCGACCTTGATCACGGCGCCGTCGATTTCGTAGGTATAGTCGGATCGCCGCTCGGCCAGCCGGTCGATCGCGGCCAGCGCCTCCTCGATATTTTCGACTCGGACGGCGCCCTCGGGTATCGGCAGGCCGAACTCGCGCAGCCGTTCGAACAGACTGGTCTGGCTTTCGACGGTCAGCCCGGCCACTTCGCCGCAGCCATAGAACAGCGCCTGCAAGGGGCGTTGCGCAACCAGGCGCGGAGCCAAAAGCTTCAGGGAGCCGGCGGCCGCGTTGCGCGGATTGGCAAACCGCGGTTCGCCCTGCTCCTCGCGACGCTGGTTGAATTCGAGGAAGCTCCGCTTGCCGATAAAGATCTCGCCGCGGGCTTCGAAGACCGGCGGCGGCCGCGGAGTCCGCAGGCGCAGGGGCAGACCGCGGATCGTGCGGACGTTGGCGGTGACATCGTCGCCCTCGATGCCGTTGCCGCGGGTCAGAGCCTGGGTCAGACGACCGTTTTGGTAGCGCAGGCTGATGCTCACTCCGTCGATCTTGGGTTCGACGGTATAGGCGATGCGGTCGGTTTGCAGGCTCTGGCGAACCCTTCGGTCGAAGGCTTTCAGTTCGTTCGGGTTGTAGGTGTTGTCGAGGCTCTGCATGGGGATCGCGTGCGGGCGCGACTCGAATTGGTCGAGCGGTTGGCCGCCGACCCTTTGGGTCGGGGAATCGGCGGAACCCAACTCCGGCCAGGCCGCTTCGAGATCCTGCAGTTCGCGATAGAGTCGGTCGTAGGCGGCGTCCGAAATCTCCGGACTGGCCTCGACATAGTAGAGGTGGTCGTGGCGCTCGATTTCCTGCCTTAGGCTGGCGATCCGCTGTTCTGCCTGTTCTCGGTTCATGCCTGGTTCCGTTGCGTTGCTGCGGTGGCCGCCGGGACGCGGCCGGTTATTCTTCCGTAAGGTCTTGCGATACCCGCATTGAGCAGAACTTGGGGCCGCACATGGTGCAGTAGGGCAGGGATTCGGTGTCATCTTCAGTTTCCGGCTCGCCGGAGGAAGCCGGACTTTGCATTTCGCTGTGTTCGCGCAGGGCTTCGGCTCGCAGGCGGCGGGCATGTTCGGGGTCGAGCGCCAGCTCGAACTGGCGTTCCCAGTCGAAGCGGGCGCGGGCTTTCGAGATCTCGTCGTCGCGCCGGCGACTGCCCGGCAGGTGGTTGGCGACATCGGCGGCATGGGCCGCTATCCTGTAGGCGACTACGCCGGCGCGGACATCCTGTTGGTTGGGCAGGCCGAGATGCTCCTTTGGGGTGACATAGCAGAGCATGGCGGCGCCGTGCCAGGCGCCGAGCGCGGCGCCGATGGCCGAGGTGATATGGTCGTAGCCGGGGGCGCAGTCGACGACTACCGGGCCGAGGATGTAGAAGGGGGCGTCGTCGCACAGTTCGCGTTCGCGCTCCATGTTCATCTGGATCTGGTCGAGCGGGATGTGGCCGGGGCCTTCGACCATGGCCTGCACCCCGGCCTGGCGGCAGCGCCGAACCAGTTCGCCGAGCACGGTCAGTTCGGCAAACTGCGCCTCGTCCGAGGCATCGGCCAGGCAGCCCGGGCGCAGACCGTCGCCGAGGGACAGGGTGACGTCGTGGCGGCGGCAGATTTCGAGGATTTGGTCGAAATGGCTGTAGGCCGGGTTCTGTCGCCGGTGCCGGGTCATCCACTGGGCGGTCAGGGCGCCGCCGCGACTGACGATGCCGAGCAGTCTTTTTTTGGCGGCCGGCAGGTGTTCGCGCAGGAGTCCGGCGTGGATGGTCATGTAGTCGACCCCTTCCAGAGCCTGCTGCTCGATCACCTCGAGCAGCAGCTCCGGGGTGAGTTCGCTGACTTCCTCGATTTGCGTGACCGCCTGGTAGATTGGGACGGTGCCGATCGGCACCGGGCTGGCGGCAATGATGGCGCGGCGGATTTCGCCAACCAGAGAGCCGGTGCTCAAGTCCATCACGGTATCGGCGCCGTATTCGATGGCGGCGCGCAGTTTGCGCAGTTCGCAGGCGCTGTCGCTGGCCATCGAGGAGTTGCCGATATTGGCGTTGATCTTGGTTTTCAGGGCGCGGCCGATGCCGATCGGCCGCAGATTCCGATGGTGCCGGTTGGCGGGAATGACCAGGCGCCCGGCCGCCACTTGGTCTCGGATGAACTCGGGATCGCGCCCTTCCTGCGCGGCCACGGTCTGCATGGCCGGCGAGATTTGGCCGGCCCGCGCCATGGCGATTTGGGTGGTCGGAGTCGCTTTGCAGTTGATGTTGGTCAATGAAAGATGCCTCGGTCGATGGTCGGATTTCGTAATATGCGGGACAACTAGTATAAGATACCGGCGGTTTTTGGAATTGCCCGCCTTGGTGAATTGTCGGCAAAGCCGCGGGCAAATGGTTTGTGCAATTTAATCACTGTTCATAGTCACTTGACGGAAGCCCGGGTTGCGGACAACGGGATTATTCGGCGGGGTGTCGGTTGAAGTCGGCGCGTTCGGCAAACGACTGTTTTTCCGGTCCGGCGGGGGGTTCGCAGGGAAGACCGACCGGGAGGATCACCCGAATTACCCGCGACTTTGGCACATGCAGCCATTCGCCCATGGTTTCGGCGCGATTTTCAGCCCGCAGCCAGCCGTCGATCCAGACCGAGGCGTAGCCCAGGTCGACGATGGCGAGCAGCATGTTTTCGACGGCGGCGGCGCAGTCTTCGATTTCGAAGGAGAAGCTTTCATACACCCGGTCGGGTTGACGGGCGATGGTGCAGGCGATAAAGGCGGGGGCGGTGCGCATGGCTTGGTTGGTCGGGTGCAGACTGCGAATGTTGGAGATCAGGCGAGGATCGTCGATGATCGCGAAACGCGTGGTTTGGCGGTTGCAGCCGGAAGGGGCGAGCAGGCCGGCCTCGGCGATACGGCGCAGGTGTTCTCTGGGGATTGAACGGTCTTCCCGGAAGGGGCCACGGTAACTATGGCGTTGGGCAATGGCTTCTTGCAGTTGCATGTTGATCGTCTCCCGTTTGGTCAATCTTAATTCAGAAGCGGCGGTTGAAGTGTTCGCGCAAGTCTTGAATGGCGGCTTTGGAGCCGAGGCGGGCGGCCTGTTCCAAGAGTTCAAGGGCGCGTTCCCGGTCGGCTTCGACACCCTTCCCCTCGAGCAGGCAGACGGCGAGGGCGTGGATGGCGTTGGCATCATTTTGCTCGGCGGCTTTCCGATACCAGCGCACCGCCTCTTGCGGATTGGATTGTTCCATGGCGATGCCGTTTTCATGGAAGAACCCGAGATTGTACTGAGCCGGCGGGTAGCTTTGCTCGGCGGCCTGGCGAAACAGTTGCAGGGCTTGTTCCTCGTCCTTGTCCACGCCGCGTCCGATGGCGTACGAGGCGCCGAGGCTGAACTGTCCGACGGGATCTCCCTGGTCGGCGGCCCGGCGGAACCATCTGGCGCTTTCCCACGGGTCGGCTTCGACTCCGGTTCCGTCGAGATGGACGTTGCCCAGGGCGACCTGGGCAGGGGCGTAGCCGGCGCGGGCCGAGCGTTCGAACCAGGCGACCGCGGTATTCGGATCGCGAGCCACGCCCAGTCCCTGGAGGTAGCAGAATCCGAGCTTGGCCTGGGCTTCCGGATCGCCGTTGCCGGCGGCGGTCCACAGCCAGTTGACGGTTTGTTTTAGATCGGACCGCGTGCCGAAGCCGCGCTGATAGTAGTCGGCAACCTTCAACTGGGCGCGCACATCGCCGTTGCGGGCGGCCTGCAGCATATGGCGGAAGGCCCGTTCCGGATCCGGCTCGGTGCCGCGCCCGATCTCGTAGAAGGTGGCGACTTTCCGCATGGAGTTGACAAAGCCGGCTTGCGCAAGCCTTTCATAGTAGAGCAGAGCCAGTTCGTAATCGTGCAGGCTTTCGGCGGTGATCGCGAGATTTAGCGCGGCTTCGCGAACCCCCTGTTCGGCGGCCTTGGCATACCAGGACAGGGCTTCGCGCTGATTCTGCTCGACCCCCTGTCCGGTATCGAGGCAGATGGCGTAGTTGAACTGGGCGATCGGGTGCCCCTGCTCGGCCGCCGCGCGAAACCATCTGGCCGCCGCTGCGGGATCGCGGGCGACCCGGGCGTCGCCGGTGAAATACAGTTTGCCGAGCATGATCTGTATCTGCACATTGCCGGCTTCCGCCATTTGTATCATTTCCTCCACGGGCATGGCGGCGGGCGGTTCGGGTGCCTTCCTGGCGCGTGGCGCGGTCGTGGCTGAAGCCAGACCGATAGTCGCAAGCAGGAGACCGACAGTGGTTAGCGAGCGAAATGTCATATTCTATCTTCCTCTGTTTTGCTGGCCGCGAAAACGATGACGATGGGAATATAGCGCAGGTGTTCCAAATTTTCCCGCCAGCGGTCGCTGTCGTAGGGAGGCGGAGACTGGCGCAATGCCGACGGCGGGAGCGGGCGCGGTTCCCGCAAGTCGCGCAACCAGAGGCCGTTGTCGAGAATCCACGCGGCCACTTCGGCGATCGGGCGGGGTTGGCATGTTTCCGTTTGCCAGATTCCCTGGCCGTCGAGTTGCTCGGCGCGTTCGACGGGCGGTTTGAAATAGTTCTGCAGGAACACGCCCCGTTTGGTTTCCGACAGTTCAATGGGTTCGGCATGGGCCAGCGGATGGGCGGTGGACAGGATTAGCCAGCCGCCGGGGCGCAGCAGGCGGCAGGCGCGAGCCACAACCTGGCGGGGGTGGTGGAGAAAGGGAAGGGTATAGGACGAATGAACCAGATCGAAGCTGCCGGCCGGAAAGGGGGGAAGCCAGTTGTCGAGGTCGGCTTGGACAAACTCTATCTCCAGGCAATGGCCGGCCGCCAGCCGCCGTCCGTGTTCGAGTTGGCGGTTCGAGATGTCGACGGCTGTGCAGCGGGCACCCTGGCGCGCCAGGTGGATCGAATTCTGGCCGCCGCCACAGCCCAGCTCCAGGCAGCGGTCGCCGGGCTCGAGCGGCGGCAGGATTTTCAGGTTGCGGTCGCCCGGAACCAGGGGGCCGAAGTGGAAGTCGTCTTCGGCAATCCGGGTGACGGCCTGGTATTCTGTGGCGACCGCCTCCCAGTAGTCCTGGCTTGAACTGGCAGTCGAGGGTGAAGGCATGTTCTGTTGGCTTTGAAAATTGGCCTGGCCAATGGATGAATTGATCGGGATGGACGGATAAACCCGCGACCGACGGCGGTCGGCCAATCGTTTCTACTCGATATCCGGTCGGCTGCCGAACCCTGGCTCGACAGACAGCTGTCTCGCCCCGCAAATGCGGATTCAGGGGGCGAGCAGGATTTCCACTTCGGTCTGCTGTCGCTGCTGTTCGAGAATCTCTTCGATGGTGGCGTTGACCCGTCGGTTCGTCAGCATTTGTTTCAGTTGCCCCTTGGCCTCCTCGAAGGGCACCTCTCGCCGCGGTGAATGATTGTGGCTGAGAATAAGGTGGAATCCGAAGTCGGTTTGCACGGGGTCGCTGATCTGGCCGGGTTGACTGGCGAAGGCGGCGGCTTCGAAGGGCGGCACCATCTCGCCGCGTCCGAAGGGCGGCAGTCTTCCGCCCTCGCGGCCGCTCGGGCAGTCGCTGTGCTGTTCGGCGGCGGCGGCGAAGGAGTCTTCGCCGGTAATTTCGGCCGCGATCTCGCGAATCCGGGTTTCGGCCGCTTCAAGCGACTCCTGGTTCTCCTTGTCCTGAACGGCGATCAGGATGTGCGAGACTTCGACTTGCTCGGGTTCGACAATCTGCTCTCGGTTTTCCCGGTAGAATTCCTCCACTTCCTCTTCTTTGACTTCGATGCCGGGCAGGACTTCCGTTTCGAACCAATGGTTCAGGGCGATGGTGTCGGCGGTCTGCCGGAGGAATTGTTCGCGGCTTATCCTCTGTTCCTTCAGAGCCTGCTCGAAGCGCTCTTCGCCCAGCCTGGCCTCCAGCTCGAACATCTGACGGTTGGCCGTCTCCATGTCCGGTTCGTAGCCGGCTCGCCGACAGGCCTGGAACAGCAGCTTTTGCTCGACCAGTTGATTGGTCAGGTGGACGGCGAACTCGTGCAATTCCTGCTGACTCGGCATGGCTCCCTGGGTGTTGAGCATGGCGACCAGGTTGGGGAGCACGGCGGCTTTTATCCGGTCGCCGGCAATGGTTTCATTGTCGACTTTCGCCACGACTTCGGGGATGAAGGCGAGTTCCTGCTCGGCCCGCCGAACCAGCGAGGCGCCGGATCCGGCGGCGCGTGGCGCCAGGCGGCTGGGCAGGGTTTCGGTTTGTCCGCTGGCCAACTTGCCTTGCAGGATCAGGGCGCACAGGCAAAGCCCCGTTGTCTTGAACAGTCTGCTGATCAAAGTCTGGTTCCTTTTTTTGCTTGCTTTTTGCTTGCGGTTCTTCCGCTTATTGGTTGTTGGACGCGTTCGGGCCGGCCTTGGTTCCGCGATGTTCGCGGATTTGCGCGATTCGGTTGAAAAGATCGGTGACCGTCGGGAATGGGGTGCCCCATGGACTGGCCAGCGCCTGTTCGCGGGGCAGGTAGTGGCGCTCCATGGCCGCTGCCAGGGCGGCGGCGTCAAGCCGTCCGCCCGCTTCGATAAAATGGCGGCCGAACTCCAGCATGGCTTCGGTTCGGCCGAGCAGGTCGGCCAGTCGCCAGCGCAGATCGAGTCCGGCCGGGGAGGCGGGGGGAAGATCGCGCAGCTCGGCGAGCACGGTTGCCGCGGTTTGCGGGTGCTCGGCCAGTTGCGGCAGGTCGAGGCGCAGCCCCAGTTCCAGCAGGCGTTGTCTCTGGCCGTCCTTCGCAGTCTCCAGATCCGGGGCGAAATCGGCGATTGAAGCGGGTGGCTGCGTTTGGCGCCAGCGCTGGTGCATGAGCACGAGCGGATGGCGCGGCCGCAGTCCGGTCAGGCGCTCGAACCAAGAGGGAAGGTCGCGGCAGCGGCCTTCAACAATGGCCTGCTCCATGGCTTCGAGGGTTTCCCTGACCGCCTGCCTGATCTCCGCCTCGCGAAGTTCGGCGATGATCGTCCGCTGCCGGTTCAGCCATGGCTCGAAGCTCTCTTCCTGGCTAACCGTCTCGAGGTTTGCCAGCAGGGTGTCCAGTTGCTCCTGGCGAGCTTTGGAATCGCTTGGCGCAGCTTCGACAAAACGTTCGACAAGAGCCAGTTCAACGATGATTCTATGGGCCTGCTCGCTGAAGTTTTCGGGGCCGTAGCGGGCGATGTGCTCCTGCGCGACCTGTCTCGCCGCCTGGATTCTTCCCTGGCGCAAATGGCGGTTGACCTGCTGCGCCAGCAGTCGGTTCTGCTCTTGGATAATCAGAAGGTTGACGAACGAGGTTTGTTCGGAAAAGGAGGCCAGGCGATGCAGGTGGCTGAGAGCCAGCTCGGGGTTCTGGTCGAGGAGAGCCGCGAACAGCTCTTCGACGATCTGGTTGCGCAGGTGGTTGTAGGGTGGCGGCGGCGGTTCGTCCCGTCCGCAGCCGACCAACGGCAAAAGTAGCGAAAGCGCGGCGCACCAGGCCAGGACGGCGGTGCAGCAGGCGCGCAGACGACCGGCGTTGGCATCCTGGATGGCGCGCAACGGTCTGGATTTGCGGGCTGGCTGGGGAATCGGGGGAATCACACTTGACCCAGGGGGTTTGCCGTTTTAAGTTGTAGCTTTGTAACGAGAACGTCGAAAAACTTGTTTAACATAGCACATGGCGGAGGATTTGCCTGCATGAATGAAGGCGAGCGGAAAATCGCGGCGGACAGTTTGCGGCCGGTGCAAATCGTGGTCGACTACCAGAAGCATCCGGTGGCTTCGGTCTTGATGCAGGCGGGGAGTACGCGGGTGTTGTGCGCGGTCGGGGTCGAGTCCAGGGTGCCGCCCTGGATGCGGGCTCAGAACGTGCCCGGCGGCTGGCTCACGGCGGAGTACCAGATGCTGCCCAGTTCGACGCCGCAGCGCGGGCAGCGGGAGGCGGCGCAGGGACGCCTGGGAGGGCGCACTCAGGAGATTCAACGCCTGATCGGACGCAGTCTGCGGGCGATGATCGATCTGGAGAAGATCGGCCGCAACACGCTGCATATCGACTGCGACGTGGTCGATGCCGACGGCGGCACGCGCTGCGCCTCGGTTACCGGGGCGGCGGTGGCGGTCGAGCTGGCGGTTCGCCGTCTGCTGGCGCTGGGGGAGCTCAAGGAGTGGCCGCTGCGCGAACGGGTGGCGGCGGTCAGCGTCGGCATGGTCGGCGGGGTGCCGGTGCTCGACCTGTGCTACGAGGAGGACGTGGCGGCGGCGGTCGACATGAATGTGGTGATGACCAGCGGCGGGCGCTTGATTGAAGTGCAGGCCACGGCGGAAAGCGAGAACTTCGGCCGATCCGACTTGCAGGCGATGCTGGATTTGGCGGAACGGGGAATTCGCGAGCTGTTCGCGATTCAGGACAGGGCTTTGGCAAACTGATAAAAAAAGGAGACGAACCATGGTTGACCGGTTGAAGGTGGCGCTGCTTGGCCTGGCGCTGGTGTCAGTGGGCGGCGGGATCGCCTTGGGTTTTGAGCCTGTTCAGTTGCGGGAAGGGCGGCTGGTCGGCGTCGAAATGACGGTGGACGAGGTGCGCAAGCTTAATTTGAACGAGCTACTCCTGGCCGGCCGGCTGCAGCCGGAAGCCGAGCCCGGGGAGGGGCGGCGGCGGCCGCCGGACGCCGGCAAGGCCTATTTGATTCTGGAGATTGAGCTGGAGGCGGGCAAGTCGGTGGGCAAGTACGACTACACGGTTCAGTTCGCGGGGCGGGATCGGGTCTCTCCTTGTCTGGCCATGGCTCGCGGCGACGGTGTTTTCGATCCGAGGCTGTGGGAAGTGACGGCCGATGAGTCCGGCCTGGCGCCGGTGCGGTTGCTGTACGAGACTGACGAAGTCGAGGGCGAGGTCGAAGTTCTGCTGATTCCCGCGCTTGGCTTGACCATTGGGCAGCCGCGAGTGGGGTTCAAGGTTGAGGGGGCGGCATTGCCGTAGCCTTATGTCGTTGGCGAAACGGACGCGAACTTATGCGATGGCCGGTTGAATTTGTCTTTTGGCTGGCTTCGGCCGTGCCGCGTTCGTGGCTCTTTGCCTGCGGTCGCGCGACCGGAGTCTTGCTCCATCGGCTGGTTCGCTTTCGGCGCGGGGCAATCGAGCGCCACTTGCGGTTGGCCTTTCCCGAGTTGAACATGCGCGAGCGGGGCAAGCTGTTGCGCGAGGTGTATGCTCATTTCGGGCTGTTGCTGGCGGAGCTGTTGCGGCTGCCGCGGCAGACCTCGCGGCAGCTTCTCGACAACAGCGTGATCGAAGGCCGGGAACATTTGACGGCGGCGCTGGCGCGGGGGCGCGGGGTATTGGTGCTGGCCGGTCACTTGGGCAACTGGGAGGTGGGCTTGGCGACCGCGGCGGCGGCCGGCCTGCCGGTGGCCGCGGTGACCAAGGAGATCAAGAGCGGTATCGGCCAGTATATCGCCGACCGCCTGCGGAAGCCGCATGGAGTGGTGGCGATCAATCGACGGCAGGCCATCCGGCCGATTCTGTCGTTCCTCAGAAAGGGAGGTTGCGTCGGCTTTGTCCTGGATCAGAATATGACCGCGGACGAGGGGGTGTTCGTTGACTTCTTCGGTCGACCCGCCTGTACGATGCCGGGGCTGGCGGTGTTGGCGCGGCGCTATCGGGTGCCGGTGGTGCCGGTCGCCTTCTTTCGCGACGACCGGGGGCGGCATCATTTGCGCTTCGCCTCCGAAGTGGAGTGGGAAGACGAGACCAGGCTTGGCAAGGCGGACGACGACGCGGCCGAAAAAGGCGCGACCGAGGCGGCGGTATGGCGCAACACGCAACGCTACACGGCGATCCTGGAAGTCGCGATTCGGGAGCATCCGGCGCAATGGCTGTGGATGCATCGCCGCTGGAAAACCCGGCCGCCCGAGGAAACCGGGGAGGCGGCCGTCCAATGACGAAATGCGCAATGCGCCATGCGCAATATGTAGTGCGGGAGTGAGAATCGCGAGTCGACAGTCGGAAGTGGTTCCGAGTTTTTGACCAGGCTCAGGCTGGGCTCGTGAATTAATCAGGACAGGAATGCAGGCACCTCTTATGGCCATCAATTCCGGCTTTGACAATCAGAAATATCTGGAGCGGCAGACCGCGGCGATTCTCGAACGGGTCGACCGTTTCGGCAACAAGCTCTATCTGGAGTTCGGCGGCAAGCTGATGTTCGACTATCACGCGGCACGCGTGCTGCCCGGCTACGATCCGAACGTGAAGATGCGCCTGTTGCAGAGGCTGCGCGGCAAGGCCGACATCATTCTGTGCCTCTATGCCGGCGACATCGAGCGCAAAAAGATAAGAGCCGACTTTGGCATCACCTACGATTCGGATGCCCTGAAGCTGATCGACGACCTGCGCTCCTGGAATATTCACGTGACCGCGCTGGTGATTACCCGCTACGAGGATCAGCCGTCGGCCCAGGTCTTCAAAAACCGCCTGGAGCGCCGCGGCGGGGTGCGGGTCTACACGCACCGGCCGACCCGCGGCTATCCGACCGACGTCGACCGGATTGTCGGGGACGAGGGCTACGGCGCCAATCCGTTTGTCGAGACCAGTCATCCTCTGGTTGTGGTCACCGGACCCGGGCCGGGCAGCGGCAAGCTGGCCACCTGCCTGTCGCAGCTCTATCACGAGCAGCGGCGCGGGGTCTCGGCCGGCTACGCCAAGTTCGAGACCTTTCCGGTCTGGAATCTGCCCCTGAAACATCCGGTCAACGTCGCCTACGAAGCCGCGACCGCCGATCTCGGGGACTACAATCAGATCGACTCCTTTCACCTCGAAGCCTACGATCAGCGGGCGGTCAACTACAATCGGGATATGGACGCCTATCCGGTGCTCGACCGGATTCTCGCCCGGATCATCGGCGAGCAGAAGGCCTACAGATCGCCAACCGACATGGGGGTCAACCAGGTGGCGGTCGGCATTGTCGACGACGAGGCGGTGCGGGCGGCGGCCCGGCAGGAGATCATCCGGCGCTACTTCCGGGCGACCTGCGAGTATGCCATGGGGCTGACGGAAAAGGCGGTGGTCTATCGCATCGAGGTTCTGCTGGAGTCGTTGAACCTGCGGGTCGAGGATCGGACGGTGGTGGCGCCGGCCCGGGCGGCCGCCGAACAGGCGCAGGCCGGCGGCAAGGGCTGCGACGGCTTCTTCTGCGGCGGCGCCTTGGAATTGCCGGACGGACGCGTCGTGGTCGGCAAGAATTCGCCGGTTATGCATGCCGCCTCCAGCCTGGTGCTGAACGCGGTCAAGACCCTGGCCGGGATTCCCGATCCGATCCATCTGCTGCCGCCGGCCATTCTGGAGTCGATCACCCAGTTCAAGCGCAACATCCTCGGCCGAACCACGATCAGTCTCGACCTCGACGAAACGCTGACCGCCCTGTGCATCGGCGGCATTACCAATCCGGCGGCGCAGGCCGCTCTCGAGGAACTCAAGCAGTTGCGCGGTTGCGAAGCGCACTTGAGCCACATCCCTTCCGAGGGCGACCAGGCCGGCTTGCGCCGGCTTGGCATCAACCTGACCAGCGACGCCGCGTTTTCGACCAAGAATCTGCTGGCCTAATCAAGGGATCGGGATTATGTTTGTCGTGTTTCTGCGGTTGTGCGCGGTCTTTCTGATGATCGGCCTGGGCTGGCTCGCCCGCACCCGCGGAGTGGTCGACGGGCCGACCACCAACCGGCTCGCCAGACTGCTCACCTTCTATGTCTATCCCGCCTTGATCTTCAGCAGTATGGTGCAAAGGTTCACCCTTGCTTCACTGGTTGACAAATGGCTGCTGCCGGCCGGCTCCTTCGGAATCATGGCCACCGGCTTCGTGGCGGGGCTGATTCTGCTGCCCTGGTTCGGCGGCCGACGGTCGGCGCAGGGGAGGGGGTTTCATTTCCAGGCCACGATCAACAACTACTCCTTCCTCGCCATGCCGCTGGCCTTGTTCTACTGGGGCGAGGAAGGGCTGGCCAATGTGATCTTCTCCACCCTCGGCGGCGAATTGGCGATGTGGACGCTCGGGGTCTATGCGCTGACCGAAACCCGGCTTTCCCGGGCTTCCCTGCGCCGACTGGTCAGCCCGCCGATCATGGCGGTGTTCGCGGCCCTGGCGACGATCGCTATTCGTGACGGACTGGGGTTGGCGGACGGCCTTGCCGAAAACCGGTTGGCGCTGGCGCTGGCCCAGGTCTGGCAATCCGGACTCGACGGCCTGAGCGTGTTCGGCGGCGCCACCATCCCGGTCGCCATGGTGGTGGCCGGCAGCCGCATTGCCGACCTCGGCGCCGCGCATGTGATAAGACTGCGGCAGTTGCGGGTCGTCGCGGTGCGCCTGATCGTGGTGCCGGCTTTGGCCGTGATCTGGATCTCGCGACTGCCGATCCCGACCGATATCGCCAATGTGCTGGTGCTGATCGCGGTTATGCCGTCGGCCGTGAGCAGCGTGATGCTCAGCGAGATCTTCGATGGCGATGTCGAGTTCGCGGCGGCCAGCGTATTGCTGACCCATCTTTGCTGCCTGCTGACGGTTCCCCTTTGGTTCTACCTCTTCGGCTTCTGAGACCGGACACCAGGTTCTTGCCCATTTTTCGTGCTCGTTTTCAGGCTTGCAACATAACCCTGTACGGGATACAGTTGCTATCCATTAAGAATCGCGATTTCCAACACCGCTGAAACCCTGGAGAAGGCCAGTCAACAACCCCAACTCAAAAGAGTAAGACCATGGCGAAAATTCGCCCCAGCGGTGGCTACCGCGACACTTGCAGCTTCCAGACCGCCACCATCATTTACGATGCCACTTACTGGTTCTGCGAGAAATACCTGAACCAACGCTCCCGCACGGTTGATCAAATGGTGCAGGCGGGCCGCTCCGGGCGGCAGAACATTGCCGAAGGCAGCAGAGCCGCCGCCACTTCCTCGCAAACCGAGCTGCGCCTGATCAATGTCGCTCGCTCCAGCCTCGAAGAACTATTGCTCGACTACGAGGATTTCCTGCGCCACCGCCACCTGCCCAAATGGGAGCCCGACAGCCCCGAAGCGCTCGCGGTCCGCCAGGTTCCCCGGAAATTCAGGCAGCAGCAGCAGGCGGCCCGGCTCGCCAAACAAACCCCGCCCGCCGACTCACCTGATCGGTCGGATCGGTCTGATCCGTCCAATCCGCCTGATCATGATCATGAAAAGCACATTCCCAAATGCCCGCAGTGCGGCAGCCTGATGACTCTGCGCACCGCGCAAAAAGGCAACAACAGCGGCAGCCAATTCTGGGGTTGCACCGCCTACCCGAATTGCAAGGGTATAGTAAGGCTGTAGAAAGGATCGGTCGGATCTGTCGGCTCCGGCAAGTCTAGCCCCGGCCAACTACCGCACCGCATCGTGCTTCACGGCCGAACTCTGGTCGCCATCGGCAACCAGGAACTATTGCATCGCTCAAAAACAGGCCTGCTCTGCTCGCGCCAATGTCCGGCCGCCACTTGTTCGAAAAAGTATGCGCTTGGCCGATCGCCGACACATTTTTGTCGGCCGCTGCGGCGGGGGTGGTATTTCGCGCAAACCGTCTTATTTTTTTGTTTTGGAGATTTTCCACTTTTCAGTCTGCGACAAAGTTAATGAGGATGCGCGGGATCATATTGAAATCGGCGATTTGTCTGGCGGGACTGGCTCTGCTCGGTCTGATTTTCTGGCCGGAGCCGGCGTTCGACGCCGATTCGGCGCTGCCGACCGAGACCGAGCTGCGCCGGCAGCAGGCCGTTCGGCGCGGCGCCTGGCTGGATGAAGTGGTGTTTGTGCGGGAATCCGATCGGGGCAAGGTGGTTAACCTGATCGAGCGCGGCCGACTGCAAGTGTACGCCGCCGGGATTTCCAATCCGGTGCTGGTGCAGCGGCTGGACAACTCGGCGCGAGCCGACTACGACCTGTCCTCCGGCTCGTCGGTCGAGCTGACGATGAATACGGCCGGCCCCCATTTCGAGGACGGGCGACTCAATCCCTTCCACAATCGACGCATTCGCGAGGCCTGCAACTGGCTGATCGACCGGGACTATATCAGCGACGAGCTTTTCGGCGGCCTGGCCAACCCGCGGTTTCTGCCGTTCAGCACGGTGCTGCCGGACTATGCCCGGCTGGCGCGGACGGCCCGGATGCTTGAATTGCGCTATGCCCACGATCCGGAGCGGGCGCGGCGGGTGATTGTCGAGGAGCTGGAGGCGATGGGGGCGCGGCGGCAGGACGGGCAGTGGTTCTACAATAACGAGCGGATGGAGATCATCTTGCTGATCCGTACCGAGGATGCCCGGGTGCAGGTTGGCGACTATGTCGCCAATCTGCTTGAGGATCTGGGTTTTCAGGTGCAGCGGCTGTATCGCACGGCGGAGGAGTCGTCGCGCCTGTGGATTGCCGGCGATCCGGCGGCCGGACGCTGGCATCTTTATACCGGCGGCTGGCAGGCGGTGGTGATCAGCCGCGACCAGGCCGGCGATTTCGACCAGTTCTATACCGCCCGCGGCCGGCCGGAGCCGCTTTGGCAGACCTACGATCCCGATCCCGAGCTGGATGAGATTGCCGAGCGTCTGGGGCGAAGAGACTATCGCACCTGGGACGAGCGGCAGGAGCTGATGGCGCGCGGTCTGGAGCTGGCCTTGCGTGAATCGACTCGGGTTTGGCTGCTCGACCAGAGCACGGCCTGGCCGCGCGCCCGCAATGTCGAGCTGGCGGTCGATCTGGCAGGCGGGTTTGGCGGCTCCGGTTTGTGGCCCTACACCTTGCGCTTTACCGACCGGGTCGGCGGGCGGATGGTGGTGGGGATGCCGGGGTTCCTGGCCGAGCCCTGGAACCAGGTGGCGGGCAGCAACTGGATATTCGACCGCATGATCATGCGGGCGCTCAGTGATCCGGTGGTGCTGCCGGATCCGTTTACCGGCCTGTTTCATCCGCAGCGCATCGAGCGGGCGGAGGTCGCGGTGGAGGAGGGGGTTCCGGTCAATCGCACGCTGGACTGGCTGTCCCTTGACCGGGTGGCCTCGATCGAGGTGCCGGCCGACGCCTGGCTCGACTGGGACTCGGAGGCCGGGCGCTTTCGCACGGTTGGGGAACGCCACCCGGAGGGCAGCACCGCCCGCACCCGGACGCGGGTGATCTACCAGGACGACTACCTGCAACGGTTCTGGCACGATGGCTCGCGGCTTTCGCCGGCCGATATTGTCCTGTCCTGGATTCTGTTCTTCGAGCGGGCGCATCCGGACAGTCCCCTGTTCGACCGGGCGTCGGTGCCGATCTTCAACTCGTTCCAGACCCATTTCAGGGGGTGGCGGATTGTCGGCCGGGAGCCTTTGACCATCGAGATCTATTCCGATCAGGTTTACCATGACGCGGAGTGGATTGTCGGGGCGCGGGCGCCCGGAGCCTCGCCCTGGCATACTTTGGCCCTGGGAATTCTGGCCGAGCGCGGCGGCGAGCTGGCGTGGTCCTCGGACAAGGCGGATCGGGAGCGTGTCGAGTGGCTGAACCAGGTCGGCGGCCCCAGTCTGGCGGTGCTGGACCGGATGCTGGCGCGGGCTCAGGCCGAGCAGTGGTTGCCCTATGAACAGTTTCTCGACGATTTTGTCGAGCCCGGCGAAGTGGCCGAGCGCTATCGGGCGCTGGCCGCCTGGCGGCGGGACAAGGGGCATTTCTGGGTCGGCAACGGTCCCTACTACCTGGAGTCGGCCAGTCCGGTGGCGGGAAGCTTGGTGCTGCGGCGCTTCGAGCGCTTCGACGATCCGGCCGACAAGTGGGTGCGCTTTGCCCGGCCGCCGGTTCCGGTCGTCGAGCTGACCGGGCCGACTTTGGTCGAGCCCGGCACGGCCTTCGAATTCAAGGTGGCGGTGACCCACGACGGCCAGCCATATCCGCGGGCGGCGGTCGAAAGCATCGGGTTCATGCTGCTGGACGGCGATGATCGTTTGTGGCTGGAGGGCGAGCCCGAACCGGCGGCGGCTCCCGGCGAGTGGCGAATCTCGATCGACGGCGCGACCAGTTCGGGGCTGGCCGCGGGCGCCTGCACTCTGGAGGTTGTGGTCAATTCGCAATTGGTGGCGCTGCCGACCTTTGCCTCGCGAGCCTTTGCCGCGGTCGATCGGCGGGAAGGGGGTGACGATGCCGGACAATAGCCAGGCACCAGTCGGGGCTGCCCCGGGTTCGGGGATCTGGCGCAATCTGCGTCGGCTCGCGCTGTTCACGGTGTTCCGCCTGGTCGCGCTCTTCGCCACCGTGGTGGTCGGAGTCTATCTCGCGATTTTCATTGCCAACATGGGCGGGATGGTCGATCAACTGCGGGAGGCGCAGATTCGCGCCGAAACGGCGGAGGCAGTGCGGGCCGAGGATGCCTTCCGCGACTTGACCCCGCTCGAACGGAACCAGGTGATCGAGGAAAGAGTGCAGCGGGAACGGGCGCGGCTGCGCCTGGACGAACCGTTTGTGGTGCGCAGCATCGACTACCTGCGCCAGGCGATCTCCCTGAACCTCGGCCGGGCCGAATATATGCACAGCGACAGCGGTTCGCACCGGGTCTACAGCATCATCGGCGAACGGCTGCCCGCGACTCTGCTGCTGTTCGGCGCGGCCAACCTGCTGGTCTTCACGGTTTCCCTGTGGCTGGCCCTGTGGCTGTCCCGAAACTATGGCGGCAGGCTCGATCGTCTGGTGGTGGCGCTGGCTCCCACCTCGGCGGCGCCGGGATGGTTCTACGGGATCTTTCTGATTCTGCTGTTTTCCTTTGTCCTGCCGCTGCTGCCGGCCGGCGGCATGGTCTCGGCGCCGGTGCCGGAAACCGCCTTCGGCTATGCCCGCAGCGTGCTGCGCCACATGGCACTGCCGCTGCTGGCCATGTTCGTGTCGTCGATCTTTGTTTCGGTCTATTCCTGGCGCACCTTCTTCCTGATCTACTCCAGCGAGGACTATGTGGAGATGGCGCGGGCCAAGGGGCTGCCGCCGCGATTGATCGAGCGGCGCTATATACTGCGCCCGACCCTGCCGCCGATCCTGACCAGTTTCGCGCTGATGCTGATCGGACTGTGGGGGGGGGCGATCATTCTTGAGCAGGTCTTCAACTGGCCCGGCCTGGGCACCCTGGTGTTCCAGGCGGTCGGACACCGGGACACGCCGGTGATTATCGGCACCGTGGTGATCTTCGCCTATCTTTTGGCGGCCACGGTGTTTGTTCTGGACATTCTTTATGCGATTCTCGATCCGCGGGTCAGGCTGACGGGAGGTGGCAGATGAGAACTTGGCATTTGCTCTGGCAACAGTTGCGGCGCTATCCATCGGCTCTGGTCGGGCTTGCTCTGATTGGCCTGTTCGTGGCGCTTTCACTGTATGCCGTGCTGGCCATACCCTATCGTGAAGCCCTGCTGCTGTGGCGCGGCGGTGAACAGTGGCAGGACTATCCGCGCAACGCCGCGCCAGCCTGGACCAACTGGTGGCGGCGCAGCAAGCTGCCGGAGACCATTGTGGTTCGGGAAAGCAGCGCGGAGGCGACGGTCGAGGAGACCTTTCCGGATGGTCGCCGCTTGCGGATGACCCTGGCCTTCCCCTATGGGTACGGCGAGTTTCCCCAGGAGATGAACTTGTTTGTCGAAGCGGATTTCATCGAGAGCCGACCTTTTGCCAGCCTGCTGTGGCAGACTCCGGACGGGCGGCAGTTTGATCTCGGAACCTATCGGCTGCGCGGTCGCGAGCGGATTTCGCTGTCGCAGAACCGCGATTTGGCGCGTCGACTCGGGGCGCCGGCGCATATCGCGCTGCTTTCCGAACCTGGCGCCCGACCGCTGGAATTGACCGGCCGGGTCTTGCCGGGAGAGCATCGTCTGATTCTCGATCTGGTTATGTTCGAGGATGATGCGGAAGTCTCAACCAAGCTGATCTCCTATGGCCGCGTCCACGGTCTGGCCGGCACCGACCATCAGCGGCGCGATCTGATGGTGGCGTTGCTCTGGGGCACTCCGATCGCTCTGGCCTTCGGCCTGCTGGCGGCGGTCGGGACAACCGTGACCACCCTGGTTGTCGCCGCCGCCGGGGTCTGGCTGGGGGGCTGGATCGACGCCGCGATTCAGCGGATTACGGAGGTCAATATGATTTTGCCCATGCTGCCGGTGCTGGTCATGGTCGGGGCGCTCTATTCGCGCAGTATTTGGGTGATGCTCGGGGTGGTGGTTCTGTTCGGCATCTTCAGTGCCGGCATCAAGATGTATCGGGCGATGCTCCTGCCGGTGCGGGACGCCCCCTATATCGAGGCGGCTCGGGCCTATGGCGCCGGACATTGGCGGATTATCCTGCGCTATATGATTCCAAGGGTGCTGCCGGTTCTGATTCCGGCCTTCGTCACCCTGATCCCGAGCTTCGTCTTTCTCGAAGCCTCGCTGGCCGTGCTTGGCCTGGGCGATCCGGTGCTGCCGACCTGGGGGAAGATTCTGAACGACGCCCAGAGCGAGGGCGCCCTGTACAACGGCTACTATTACTGGGTGGTCGCGCCGGCCGTGATGCTGATGCTCTCGGGCCTGGGCTTCGCCATGCTGGGCTTTGCCATGGATCGCATTTTCAATCCGCGCCTGCGGGCCGGGTAACGGAGCTGGAGATGATCGTGAAACCGGAGCGCAAACCATTGTTGCGAGTGGAAGGCCTGCGGCTGCACTATCGCGGCGAACGCGGGATTGTCCGTGCGGTCGACGATGTCGGTTTCGAGGTTGCCCGCAACCAGGCTCTGGTGGTGCTCGGCGAGTCGGGTTGCGGCAAGAGTTCATTGGTCAGGGCACTGTTCCGGGTGCTGCCGCGCAATGTCGAGACTTGCACTGGCAAGGTCTGGTTCGACGGCGACGATGTGATGGCCTGGCGGGAGGAGGAGTTCCGGCGGCGCATTCGCGGGGTGCGCATGGCGCTGGTGATGCAGGCCGCGATGAACGCCTTGAACCCGGTGGTGCGGGTCGGCGAGCAGGTGGCGGAGCCTTTGCGCCTGCACCTGGGATGGGGCAGGGAGCGGGCGCGTGAACGGGCGGCCGAAGTCTTTCGGCTGGTTGGGATTCCGGCCGATTTTCTGCGGCGCTATCCGTTCGAGCTTTCCGGCGGCATGCGGCAGCGCGCGGTGCTGGCGATGGCGCTGGTCACCGAGCCGGATTTGGTGGTGCTCGACGAGCCGACTTCGGCTCTGGATGTGCTGACCCAGGCCAATATTATGAACTTGCTGAAAAGGATCAAGGCAAAAACCAAGACCAGCTTTATCCTGATCACGCATGATATTGCGACTTCCAGCGAAGTCGCCGACCGGGTGGCGCTGATGTATGCCGGGCAAATTGTGGAATTGAATTCGGCCGACAAGTTTTTTCGGCAGCCCTCCCACCCTTATGCCAAAGCCTTGCTGGCCAGTGTGCCGCGGTTGCGCGACGGGGTTCGGCCGGAGTCGATTCCGGGGCGGCCGCCGAACCTGATCGAGGAGGTGGCTGGCTGCCGCTTCGCGGCGCGGTGCCCGGTCCGCTTCGAAATGTGCGGGAGGATGCCGGAAATGTCGGCGGTCGCCGGGGACGGGCAGGTGCGCTGCTGGCTCTATGATGCGTAATGCGGAAGGGTGGAAGGGGGGAAGGGGTGGAAGGGTGGAAGGGCGGAAGGGTGGGAAGGGTGGGAGAGTCGGAGGCGGCGGAGAGTCGCCGGCGGAACAATCGAAACAGAAACAGGCTTGATGAACGAACAATCAGTCAACTTGACGGCAGCGGCGGCGACCGGCTCGACGGTCGATCCTTCGGTGGTGGTTGCGGCCCGCGAACTGCATACCTGGTTCGAGCTGCGGCGCTGGGGGCTTTTTCGGGTCGGCAATGTGCGCGCGGTCGATGGTGTGAGCTTCGAGTTGCGGCGCGGCGAGGCGGCGGCTTTCGTCGGGGAGAGCGGTTGCGGCAAAAGTTCCCTGGCCCGCACTTTGCTGGGGCTTTATCGGCCGACTTCCGGGCAGGTGGTCTTCGAGGGGCGCGAGATGGGCGGGCTCGACCGCGGTCAGCGGCGCGACTACCGGGCGCGGGTCGGCTATGTGCAGCAGGATCCCTACGGGGCGCTCGCTCCCTTTATGGATGTGCGGCGGATTCTGCGGGAGCCGCTGATTGTCAATCGGGTGGGCGATCGCGGCGAGCGGGAAACGAGAATCCGGGCGGCTCTGGAAGAGGTGGGGTTGTCGCCGCCGACCGATTTTCTCGAGAAGTTTCCCCACATGCTGAGCGGCGGCCAGCAGCAGCGGGTGGTGATTGCGCGAGCCCTGATCCTGCAGCCGAGCCTGCTGATCGCGGACGAGCCGGTTTCCATGCTTGACGCCTCGGTGCGGGTCGAGATTCTCAATCTTTTGCGGGATATTCGCCGTTCGCGCAAGCTTACGCTGGCTTTTGTCACGCACGATCTTTCGACCGTGCGGCATTTCGCGGAAAGGATCTTTGTCATGTATGCCGGGCGCATGGCCGAGGTGGCGCCGGTCGAGGCCTTGCTGGCCAGGCCGCGACATCCCTATACCGAGGCGTTGTTGGCGGCCTTGCCCGATCCCGATCCGGAAAATGCCGGAAGGTTGCGGGAACTGCCCGCGGGCGAGCCGCCGAGTCTGCTCGATCCACCCTCGGGCTGTCGTTTCCATCCGCGCTGTCCGCATCGTATCGCGGGGCTTTGCGAAACTCGGGAGCCGCCGGATTTCGAGGTGGCTCCGGGGCATGTGGCGGCCTGCTGGCTGAACCAGGAATGAATGGAGTTTTAGCGATGAACCGAATCGACAATATGTTTGCAAAATGCCGGGCCGAGGGACGCAAGGCTCTGATTATGTTTGTCAGCGCCGGCGATCCTTCTTTGGCCTTTACCCGCAGGCTGGTGCCCGCCCTGGTCGAGGCCGGCGCCGACCTGATCGAGCTGGGTGTGCCCTTCTCCGATCCGATGGCCGACGGCCCGACGATTCAGGCGGCCAGCGAACGGGCTCTGGCCGGCGGCGCCAACCTGGAGGGCATTCTCGAGATGGCCGAAGGTTTGCGCCGGGATTGTCCGGAGACCCCGATGGTTCTGTTCAGCTACTACAATGTCGTTCTGCAATACGGCGTGGAAAGACTGGCGGCGGCTTCGGCCCGGCTCGGGATCGACGGCTGGCTGCTGGTCGATGTGCCGCCGGAGGAGGAGGGCGAGGTTGTGCCGATCCTGGAGCAGCATGGGCTGGTCAAGATTTCACTGCTGGCGCCGACCACGCCGCCGGAGCGCATGGCGGAGATCCTGCGGCGGGCCAAGGGTTTTGTCTATTACATTACGGTTGCCGGGGTGACCGGCGCCCGACTCGAACTGCCGGAGGATCTGGCCGAGCATCTGGCGGCGGTTCGCGAACGGTCGCCGGTGCCGGTGGCCGCCGGCTTCGGAGTCTCGTCTCCTGAACAGGCCCGCATGGTGGGCGGGCAGGCGGACGGCGTGATCGTCGGCAGCCGCCTGATCAATGTGATTCAGGAGGCGGCGGATGAAGAGGGCGCCCTGCAAAAGGCTCGCGAACTGGTTCGCAGTCTGGCCGCCGCCCTGGCGGAATAGGATCGGGATATCTTGATCTCTTTGGGGTTGAAGCCGGGGATTTTTGGTGCGGGCTGGAAGCCCGCCCCAAAGACCACGGCAAAACATAATGGCTCAATCATTCCATCCCGCAAAACGGGTGCGGCGCAATCGCTTCGGCCAACGGGACAGGGGCTTCAGGGCAGTTGGCGGCGGTTGCGCGGCCAACTGTCGGGCCAGCTCAGGCCGGAAAGGTCGTCCGGCGGATCGAGTTCGCGCAGCAGCTCGGTGGCCGGTCGGTGGTCGGCGGGGGCGAACAGCGGTTGTCCGGACGCGAGGCGCAGGGTTGCGGGCAGGTTCCAGCCGCCTTCCGGATCGCGGGCGACCTCATAAAACGAGTAGCCGCCGCCGGGTTGCGCTTGCAGCAGCCAGAGCAGTTCCAGTTCGGGGGGGGCAAGCCTGGGTTGCAGTTGCCGGGTCTCCTCTTCCGGCCAGAGCAGTCCGACAAATTGGACTTCACGGTTTAGCGAGGCCAGAAGCAGCCGTCGGCTGAACGACAGGCGGGCGGCCGCGGCAAGCGGGTCGGGAAGGGCGGCGATGGTTTCGGCAATCCGGTTTTCAGTGGCGATCACGACTTGGTTTTCCCGGTTGTGCCAGGGGATCTCGAGGTTGATCCCGGCGAACAGGTCGCGGTAGGCTTCGGTCGCCGGGGTTGTCGGGAGCGCTCCGTCGGCGACGGCATTGCCGAGAATCCGCATGATTTCGGCTCTCGGAATCATGGCCAGGTCGTCGCGTGCCTTCAGCTCGGCCAGGGCTTCCAGCAGGTGTTCGAGCAGGCTTTGGTCGGCGGGCAGTTGCATGAGCAGGACGCGGATGTATTTGGCGGCCGGGATCAGGTTTTCCGCATCTCTCTCGGCGAACTCGACTTCATGGGTTTCGCTGGTCACACTGATAAATTCGGCCTGGGCGGTCATGGCCTGGGCCGTCAGGCCATAGACATTGCCCCAGTAGCGAGTGGCCGGTCCGTCCTCGCCCTCCACCCGCCTTTGATGGAAGAAGTCGGCGATATAGTAGGTTTGCCAGGAATCCTCTCCCTTTTCGCGCAGGCGGATCTGTTGAAGGTTGTAGAAGCTTACCTTGGGCAATTCTTCAAGATGCTGGCGCAACCGCCTTTGTATGGCCGGATGGGCCAGCGTGGTTTCGAGGGGGCGGTGCCAGACGCTGTCGCGTCCGGCCGGCAGTCGGGCGCGTCGTTCCTCGATCCGGGCGATTGCGGCTTCGTCGGTCGGCAGTCGGGGCAGCCTGAAGCTGGTCAGGGCGAGGGCGTCGCGGGCGATCGTGGTTTGTACGGCTGCTGCCTGCAAGTCGGCAGCGGTTTCCGATTCGGGGAACTGGTCGAGCAGTTCGGCGATGGCGGTCTGCCAGTCTTCCAGGCGGTCGGTGGCTTGCGTCAGCCGTCTTCGCAACTGCGTGTACTGCCGCTGTCTTTCGGCTTGCTCGCGCTCCTGACGGGCCAGTTCGGAGCGCAGTTGCTCGATCTCCTCGCCGAGTCGGTTGAGGCGCTCCTGCACCGGCGGCGCGAGGTTGCGGGCGGAGATGGCGACCTCCCTGTACTGCTCTTGCAGTTCGGCGCTTTCGCGTTGTCGCTGTGCGGATTCGAAGGTCGATCTCTGGATGGTTCGCAGGCGTGCCTCGATGGTGTCCAGGGATTGTTCGAATTCGCGTTCCCGAAGCGTCTGCTGCTCTTGCCGCCAGCGGTTCCAGCCGCTTTCCCAGCCCTCAAGCGCGGCCGTCTCCGGCGGGTCGGCGGCGACTTCCCGGGCTTCGGCCAGAAGCGTGCGGATTTCTTCCGGGGGCGCCGTGTAGCCGTCGGCCGCGATCGTTTGCAGGTGCTGCCGCAACTGTGCGAAGGCCTGTTCGCGCTCCTCTTCGGCCCGGATTATTTCTTTGGCTTGCCGACGGTAGACACCACCGTCGGAGCGGCGGAAGAGCCAGGTTTTTTCCTGCTCCAGGGTGGCCAGGTAGTCGAGCAGTTCCTGGTGGCGTTCCTGCTGTTGCAGGCTGGTGATTCTGCGTTCGGCGCGGGCAATCTGTCGTTGTCGCAGGCCGAGCCATCCGAGGGCGAGCAGGCAGGCCACGGCCGCGACTGCGGCACCGAGGATCAGTTTGCGGCGGCGGCTCTGCTCGCGTTCCCGAGCCTGTCTGTATTCGTGCAGTGCGGTTTCGACTCGCTGCCGCAGATCGTCGGGCAGGGGACGGTTGAAGCGGCGCAGACGCTGCCACAGTCCGGCCAGCTCTTCGGGGTCTGGATATGGTCTGAGCAACTGTGCCTTCAAAGATTCCAGCGTTTGTTCGAATTCCTGTTCGCGGCGGATGCTTTGGTTTTCGGTTTCGTGCCACTGCTCGGCTTTGCCAACGGTTTCAACCATTTCCGGGGAAGGCGCGAAGTCGGGCATTTTACGCAGACGCTGCCAGGCAGAGAGGGCTGTCCCTACGCCTTGCAAATCCCGCTGCTCAAGATTGTCCGACATGGTTTCTATCAGTTGTTCGGCCTCGACGGCAGCCTCCCGCTGTCGCCGCTGGCGCAGCCATGCCTCGATCTTTTCGACGGTTTCGGCGGGGGGTTCGACGGCTCTCCAGGGCGCCGACAGGGCGTTGGTTATCCGGGCGACTTCCGGCGCGTCCTCCGCCGCCATCGCGCGTTCGGCCCGCTCCTGCAAGTCTTCCAGTTCCTCCTCTTCAAGCGGAGTCAGGTTCTCGATCCAGGCGGGATTTTCCGGATCGTGCTCGCGAATTCGCCGCAGGACGCGAATTTTCCGGTCGCGGTCGCCGGTGTGGACCAGTCTTCTGAACTCCTGAAGCAGCGGCTCCAGCAGTTGTTCCTGATCGCATTCCTGCTTGAGCCTTTCGACGGTTTCCAGGTCGATTTCGGGGGTGTGTGCCAGTTCCAGTTCGGAGCAGAGCGCCCGCCATTTCTCTCGTTCGCCGAAGGCCAGGGTTTCGGCCAGTTCGAAGACCGAGGGAGCGGAGCGCGCTTCCTGAACCGCCTCCGAACGCATGCCCTGACGGAGAAAGTCGCGACACTTGCCGAGCCTTTCGTTCAGGCTGGCGCATGCTTCACAGAACTGCTGCGCCAGCTCATGAGCCTCGGGAGTGGCGCGCGGCTGCACGTGGTTGTTGAATTCGCGTATCCGATTGATCAGTCGTTCGGCTGAAGTCATGGTCTGTTCCCGGTGTTTTTCGGAGATCGACTAAGCCGGAGCTTGGGGCGGCGCGGCTTGTGCTCGACCCGCACCGTGTCGCCGGCACGGTTGCCGGAATCGGCGACCGGCGCGGCGGGGGCGGGGTGGGCTGAGGCCGGTCGGGCGGCCGTCGATTCCGGTGGTTGAACTTTGCCGCGAGCCTGTTCAACCTCGGGATGGTTCGGAGGCGAGCCCAGCGGCTTGGTCAGATCGACAATCAGGCAGTTGTTGGCGCGGCCGCGATCCTTCAGTTGCGGCAGCTCCGGCAGGCAGCCGCGCCACAGGCAGGCGACTGTCGGCGGCAGTCCGCTGAAATGGGTGGTGAAGGTGACCAGCCATCTTTTTTCTCTGGGAATCAGAGCCATGGCTTCGGTCAGCAGGGGAAGCATGGCGGTTTCCGGGGGTGCGACGATATAGACGGTCTGCCCGGGCGCGATGGCAAAGTTGCGGGCGAGAACTCCGGCCCAGCCGGGGTCGCCGGCGGCCTGCTCCCAGTGCTTGGCATAGAGGGAGGGGCTGTCGGACGTGGGGTCTGGCGGTTCGGACAAATCCTCCAGCGGCGCCAGGATCTGGGGGGCTTGTTCCCAGGCAAGACGGAAGATGGCCAAGGCGGCCAGGCGGGCCGGGCCGCAGGCCGGCCGATATTCGCGATCCAGAATCAGGTGGTGGGCCAGCTTGTTGTCGCGGTTGGTGTGTTCGCCGCGGCAGGGGGCGACTCGGGACAGGATCGAAAGGGTGTCGCCCTGCAATTGCGCGCGAAGATGGCTGATGGCCGCGGGCTGAGGCGATTTCCCGACCATTCCGCGATAGGCGCTCAGGGATTCAAGCAGCCGAATCGCGGCCGGGTTCATGCCGCGCGTGTGGGCGACCGTGCAAAAGCCGCGGGTGCCGGGTTTTACGCCTTTGCGGGCCGAAGTGTAGATCAATTCTTGAGTGGGCATGGCAATTTCTGGTGAAACGGACAAAATTCAGTTGGAACGAACAAGTTGCGCGCCCCGATGGTGCATGGATTCTTCAGCCTGGAGTTTCCGTCTGGATCTTGAACCATTGTCCGGTTTGCGGACAGCGCAGCCGATAGCCGATGTACGACTTGGGCACTTGCAGGGGAATCGGCTGGCCGGGAATGTCGACGAAGACGACGTCGCCTGAGGTTGTGTGGTCGACTTCGATCAGGTCGCGCGGAGCCAGTCGTTCCGGCGAGAGCACCGGGGTCAGCCCGTGGCGATAGAACAGATAGAGCATCGGCACCTGAATCCAGAACGGCTTGATCTGGCCGGGGCGCACGCCGAGGATTTCGCTTTCGGGATCGAGTTCGGGGCTGCATCCGAGGGCGCTGTTGGGCAGAAAGAGAAGGTCGTTGCTGCACGCGTCGGCGCTGGCGACCAGTTCCGGGCAGATGTCCTCGAGCAGGTTGCGCACCGCGAAGGAGGTGCTCATGATGCAGTCGATGTCGAGGGCGCAGGTGCGATACTTCGGATCCCAGGCCCAGGGTTCGGGGGGGATTTCGCAGCCCAGCATGTCCAGCCAGATGTCGGACTTGGGGACAATGATCACCAGGGTCTTTTTCAGCTTGCCGCGACCGCGCTGCCCCGAGTACTTTTCGATGCGGTTGTTCATTTCGGTCAGCAGCACTTCCTGCCGTTGGACTCGTGCCCCCTTTGAAAGTTGCGGATCGGCTTTGCCAAGGCAGCGTTTGCGGAAGCGCGCGTCCTTGGTCGGGTCGAACAGGAAAAACACGGTGTCGGAAAAGATCAGGTGGCGGGTGGTCGGATTGTCGACCGAGTCCATGCCCGGCTCGAAGTGCTCGCCGGCGTTGTCGTAGAGCACCAGAGTGCGGGAAATGCGTTCGCGCACCTTTTCGTAGTCCGGATGATGCTCGGCCGGGGTGACCGAGAACATGAAAGGCTTGAGCAGATTGACCGGCATGCCGTCGAGCACGACCGAGTTGTAGAGGTCGCCTTGCAGTTCGGTCTTGCGCAAGGCGACCAGTTCCTCCGGGTCGGAGTTGAGAAACAGATCCTCCTCGAAATCGTTGAGGATCTGGTTGCTGATCGCGTCGGTGTCGGTGAAGGCCATGGCGAAGTTCTTCGCCAGGGTGTTGCGCAGTTCCCACATCATGGCGGTCAGAAAGTAGGACTTGCCGCTGGCCGGCGCGCCGACGATCGACACGAACAGCGGCGGCATTTCGGCGGCCGCCCGCGGAATTCGCAGATGACAGCGCGGGCAGGCCATGTCCGGGCAGCTCAGTCCGGCACTGTCGACGGCGTGTCCCTCCGGCGTGAATTTCGACGGCAGGAAGCGCTGTTGCGCCTCGGGGCCGAGTACCGAGTCGCCGATCAGGTCGTGGTGGCGGGCGATGTAGAGGAAGTCTTCGACGTCGAACTTGTGCCAGCAGTGCGGGCAGACGATATTGCCGCGACTGGAATGGCGCCGCCGCGCCGGAGCTGCGGCCTGGGCGGGGCTGGCGGCTGTCCCCGACGAAGTCGGCCGCCGGTCGGCGGGGCGGCCGTGGGCTCTGGTCTGGCCGGCCTTCTTGTCGCCGCCGGCAAACAGATCCGGCAGATCGCCGGCGACTTTCCACTTTTCGCTGTCGGCATTCCAGATCAAGTCGGTTTTGCGGATTTTCCCCTGGCCTGCGAGTTCCCGCATCTGCGACCACTGCAGCGGGCCGATTTCCTTGCCGTCGCGACGATAGTAGTGGGCTTCGCCATGGCGGCCGGGGAAGGATGGTATTTCGGGCACCGCCCTGGCGGAGGCAGAGCGGGCAGAGGCTTGATCCAGGTTGCCGTGCTGGGAGACGATTACCGACACATTGCCCATGACCAGCTCGGCCGGCAGGCTCAGGGTGGCCTGATCGATCCGGCGGCCGTTGAGCATAATGCCGTTGGTGCTGTCCAGGTCGCGGATGGTCAGTTCGCCGCGGGGCGAAAACGAGAGCAGGGCGTGCCGGTTGGAGATCGACGGGTCGTCGATAAACAGGCCGCAGGCAGGCGACCGGCCGATCACGCAGGGCAGGCCAGGCGCCAACTGTTCGGAGCGGCCGAAGCGGCTCGACTGAATGCTCAGTTTGATTTGACTTGCGCTGTCCATGGCATGTCCTTGCTTGGTGGTTTGCCTCTGGCCGCTGGTCTTTATGGTTCGGTTGGGAGCGCCGGTCTGCCCGAGTGGCAATGGCGAGCGCGATCTTCAGGCGGGTCGGCTGGCCGGGGCGAGCATCCGAACTTGGCCGATACTATAGAGTGCATTTGCAGGCAGGCAAGTTGAAGGAGGGATTGCGGCGAATCCGATTGCGCCCCGGAGGGGCGCCTCAACTCAGGGCAGGCGGATCGGCGCACCTTGCTCAGGCTAGAATTCCCAGGCCAGCACTCTCAGCTTGTCGTTGCCGTCGGCGCCGTCGGTGTCGGGCTCGACATAGTTGATCACGCCCCAGTTGCCGGCCACCTTGATGTCGCCCCAGGCGACCAGCGCACCGTGGATCTCACTGCCGCCGGTGATGTCGATGCGCCCGCTCTTGGCATAGACGAAGCCCTCCAGCGACTGGGTCTGGCCGCTCAGGTGAATGTTGCCGTCGCGGCTGATCAGGGCGGGCTTGTCGCGATCCTGCTTGTGGATGTAGTGCGAGGCCTGCTTGATGTCGCCGGTGGCGATCAGCACGCCGGTGAAGGAGGCTGCATTCTTCGCTCCGCCGCCGCCGAGGTCGACTTCGCCGTTGACCCAGAGCACGCCGCCGGCCGGGGTGCGGCTGCTGTTCAGCTTCAAATTGCCATTGTGGATTTGGTTGTTGGCCTGGGCGATTTGGTAGAAGTGGTCGAGATCCAATTGCGGGAAGGCGATCGGGCGAGCCCCGGAGACGATCTGACCGTCGACACTGGCTGCGCCTTTTACCGAAGCGTTGCCGACGGCGGCGATGCTGCCGGAGATCGCGGTGTTGCCGGACATGTCCGAGTCCTGATTGGCGTGGACGTCGCCCTGGCCGGTGCCCCGGGTGACCGAGCCGGTGCCGCTGATGTCGATGTCGCCGTTGCTGAACATGGCATGTTGCATGCCCTGAAACTGGTTCGGCTGCTGAACATGCACCCGGACGGTGCGCGACTGCCCGTTGACCTCGCCGTCGGCCACAATGGTGAAGATGGACGATTGACTGTTTTCAATCGCCACGCTGTAGTCGCCGCTGCCCAGGATGCCGTTGCCCAGGGAGCTGGGCAGTTGCGCGATGTAGTGCGGGTTGGCGACAATTTCCGCCAGCACTCGGGTTGCCGCTCCTTCGGCGATCTTCTGGGCGGCGGTGCGGTCGACGATGATTCGGCTCATGTGCTGACTCTGTCGCGCCATGACCGCGATGTTGCCGGCGGCCAGAGTGATGATGATGGCGAAGAAGAGCAGGGTGATCAGAGCGGAGCCGCTTTCACCGCCCTTGCTTGCCGGTCTTTTTTTCATGG
>SLSR01000276.1 GCA_007130365.1 Lentisphaeria bacterium | reverse complement strand
TTATGACTTTTATGGGCATATCCAAGAACCTGAACTGGGGTTTTGGAAAACTGGGCGGGAAAGCGGTTTTTCACGGATTGGCCGTGCTTAAACCACCATTCCAAACTTCCATTATTCCATCATTCCGCCGTCCCATGGGATGGCTGTGGAACCTTAAAATTGCACCCCCTTTGCGGTCTTCGCGATCTTCTCCTCAAAAAAAGTTGCAAAAATCGAAAGTGCAATCATTTTATAAAGTCATTCACAAATCGACAGCAGGATCGACCGGCGGCGGGCGGAGAGGACACAGACAGGCTCCGGCGCCGCGGTTTTTTTGACTGCGCGAGCCACATGCTTTTTCGAAAACTCCAATCGCAAGGAGAAGCCAGGTGAGTCTTAAAATATTGGTTTTCGCCAAGCAGGTGCCCGACACGCACAATATCAGCGGTCAGGCCATGAAGGAGGACGGCACGGTCAACCGGGCCGCCCTGCCGGCCATCTTCAATCCCGAGGACTTGAACGCCCTCGAGCTGGCTTTGCAACTGCGCGAGCGCTACAGCGGCCAGGTGGTGGTCGGCACCATGGGGCCGCCGAACGCGACCGCGATCCTGCGCCACGCGCTGTACATGGGGGCGGACGAAACCATCCTGGTCACCGACCGCAGGTTCGCCGGCGCCGACACCCTGGCCACCAGTTACACCCTGGCCTGCGCCGCCCGCCAGTATGGCGAGTTCGACCTGATCATCTGCGGCCGCCAGGCGATCGACGGCGACACCGCGCAGGTCGGCCCGCAACTGGCGGAGAAGCTCGACCTGCCGCAGTTGACCTATGTCGAGGCGGTGACCGAGATTGTCGACGGCAAGCTGCGGGCGCGCTGCTCGATCGACGGCGGCCACGAGCTGGCGGAGGTGCCCATGCCCGCGCTGCTGACCGTGGTCGGAGCCGAAGGCCTGCGGCCGCGGCCGCCGGGCGCCAAGCGCATCATGCAGTACAAAAAGGCGCTGACCCGTTCGGAAATGCTGGCCGCGCACGGCGACCGCAACTACGAGGAAGCCAACCTGATGGCCGAGGAGGAGGAGCGTCTGCGCCGGCGCAATCTGTGGATTCACGAATGGAACGCCGACACGATCGGGGCCGAGGCCGAGCGCATCGGCATGCCCGGCTCCCCGACCAAGGTCAAGCAGATCGAAAGCGTGGTGCTCGCCGGCAAGGGCTTCAAGAACATCACGCCGAGCGATCCGGCCATTCGCGAGCTTGTACACGAACTGATCGAAGAGCATATCCTGAGCTGAGCTCCGGCAGGCGACAAGACAAAAACATCATACGGCGAAAAAGGGCTAAAGATTGATGAGCGAGAAGCACAAGATCGGCAATGTCTGGGTGTTCATCGAGCAGGACGAAGGCAAGATTGCCGACGTCAGCCTCGAACTGGTGTGCAAGGGGCGCGAGCTGGCCGACCGGCTCGGCACCAAGGTCGAAGCGGTATTGCTTGGCGAACAGGTCGACAAACTGGCGCCGCCCCTGCACGCCTACGGCTGCGACAATGTGTTCGTCGCCCGGCATCCCGAACTGGCGGTGTTCAGCGCCCTGCCCTACACCCGGGTCATCGTCGAGCTGGCGAAGCAGCACAAGCCCAACATCTTCCTGTTCGGAGCCACGGTGGCCGGCCGCTCGCTGGCTCCCCGGGTCGCCTCCAAGCTGATGGCCGGGCTGACCGCCGACTGCACCGATCTCAGGATCGACGACTTCGAGGACAAAAGCCAAAAGCGGGTTCTCCACAACAAGCTGATGCAGATTCGCCCGGCCTTTGGCGGCAATATCGTGGCCACCATCGTCAACTCCTGGGAAGACCCGCAGATGGTTACGGTGCGCGAGGGAGTCATGGTGCTGCGGGAACCGCAGGAGGGGCGGCGGGGGAAGGTCACCGAAATCAAGGTCGAACTGGCAGAAGAGGACTTGGTGGTGCGCATCCTCGAGCGCAGCAAGGAAAGCAAGGAGTCGGACCTGAAGAATGCGCAGGTGGTCGTGGCCGGCGGCTACGGGGTCGGGGGCAGGGAGGAGTTCCACCTGATTCGGCGGCTGGCCGAGACCATTGGCGGCAGCGTGGCGGCCTCGCGCGCCGCCGTCGACGCCGGCTGGATCGACCACGACCACCAGGTTGGCCAGACCGGGATCACGGTGCGCCCCCGCCTGTACATCGCCTGCGGCATCAGCGGCTCGGTGCAGCATCGGGCGGGGATGGCGGAAAGCGGCCAGATCATCGCCGTCAACAAGGATCCGGAGGCGCCCATCTTCGCGGTCGCCGACTACGGCATCGTGGGCGATCTGCACGATGTGATCCCGCGCCTGATCAAGGCCTACAAGAGCAAAATATAAACAGTCAAAAGAAAAGGCCAGAAACCATGGCGGTCAATTTTTACAGCGACAATCCCGACATTCGCTTCCAACTGCAGAACCAGGGGCTGGAGGAATCGGTCAAGCTGAAGGAGCAGGAATTCCGGCAGAAGGAGCAGTTCCCAGACGCCCCGGAGGATTTCGCGGACGCCCTGGACAGCTACGACAAGGTGCTGGCAATGG
>SLSR01000277.1 GCA_007130365.1 Lentisphaeria bacterium | reverse complement strand
GACATGCCGTCGCCTTATCGACATGACGCTCAGGATCAGCTTCGGGTCATTACGCCTGTCTTCACGTTCCCGGACGTCACGGACACGGCGTTCAACCAGATCCGGCAATATGGCCGTTCCAGCGCTGCGGTGACCATCCGTCTGCTGGAAACGATTGCCCAGGTTGCGGGATTCGTACATCGGCCAGAGGACCGCGCTGCGCTGTTGCGGCACGCCAAAATGATCGCCCGAGGAGCACGCGGCGGGTTGCTCGAAGACGAGGACCGCCAAGCGGTGGAAGAACGCTTTCAATCCGCGAACCTATTGTTGAACGAGTCGCTTAATTGTAACTCCTGAAATGCACGTGCTCAGCCAGCATTTCGATGCCAAATTGGCCGAACCATTCACTGGTGCGGACAGCGAAGACGCCGCCGCACAGTTCAAGCGTTGGGCTAGGATTCGACATTGGACAGGGGGTTGACTTTCGGGGCGGCAACGGCAGATTGGTGCTTTATGGTGGGTATCCCTTCGTTTTGAACCTCAAGACTGCCTAATATAATATGTTAATTCTCGGCATTGAATCCAGTTGCGATGAAACTGCGGCGGCGGTCGTCCGCGACGGTTCCGAGGTGCTTTCCAATGTGGTCTCCTCGCAGATCGCACTGCACGCCGATTACGGCGGGGTGGTGCCCGAGCTGGCCGCGCGCGAGCATTCCCGCAATGTCGGGCCGGTTGTCGAGCGTGCCCTGCGCCAGAGTGGAACCGCGGCCGGCGATCTCGATGCGGTCGCCGTCACTTCCCGCCCCGGTCTGATCCCCTGCCTGCTGGTCGGTCTCAACTACGGCAAGGGGATGGCTCTGGCGGGCGGACTGCCCTTGCTTGCGGTCAATCATTTCACTGCCCATGTCTACAGTTGCCTGCTTGAGCATCCAGATGTTTTGCGGCAGTCTGAAAACTTCCCGCTGCTGGCCTTGGTGGTCTCGGGCGGGCACACCAGTCTTTTGCTGGTCGAGGCGGACGGGCGGGCCGAGGTCGTCGGACGCACTATCGACGACGCGGCCGGCGAGGCCTTCGACAAGGGTGCCAAGATTCTCGGGCTGGGCTATCCCGGCGGGCCGCTGATCGAGCGGGCGGCCGCCGGGGGCGACGGTGAAAAATTCCGCTTCCCGCGCGGCCTGACCGGGGGCGGCGGCAAGCCGGTGAGACCGGAAGACCGCTTCAACTTCAGCTTCAGCGGGGTTAAGACCGCATTGCTCTATCGGGTGCGCGAACTGGCCGAGCCGCCGACTGGTGAACAGTTGTCCGATCTGGCGGCCTCGTACCAGGAGGCGATTGTCGAGGTGCTGGCTCGGAAAACCCTGGCGGCGGCCCAAAAATATCGGGTGCCGACCGTGCTGGTCAGTGGCGGCGTCGCCTGCAATCGGGCGTTGCGCGAGCGTCTGCAAGCCTCGGTCGAGGCCCCGGATCGCCGTCTTCTTCTGGCCTCGCCGACCTATTGCACGGACAATGCGGCCATGGTGGCCGGCATTGCCTTTCATGATCTTCGGCACGGCTTGCTTGCCGGATTGGCGACCGATGCCGCCGCCCGCCTGGAGACCCGGCTTAAGCCCGTCTCCTTCGCGCCGCATTTTCGGGGCAACCGCGCCCCGGTCGGGGCGCCACCGTATCTTCTGCCCTTGCCCGCGGGCTGAAGCCCGGGGCTATTTAATTTCGCCGCTTGGCGGCGGGTTGCACCCGGGTTCAATCAATTATTGTCCGCAGGCTCGGGTTTGTCTGCGTCAAGTCCGCCTTAGGTGGATCGGCGGGCAGGCACTGCCGGATGGCCTTTAGCCCCGGAGGGGCTGAATCATCCCAGCCCCAGGGCTGTCTGCGTGCGGACACGCACAGGCAGGCAGCGCCTGGGGGATTGGGGCGAATCCAATTGTGCCCCGGCGGGGCACCTCAACCCGGTGCGGGCGGATCGGTGCATCGCCGCGCGCCAAAGTCCTCCACCGGGAGACGACGAACGGTGTTTCATGCAAGCGGCTATGCCAAAGCGGTGAGGGCTCACCGCACTCCGAAAGAGCCTTCGGCTCGGTGTTAATGAATGATGCGGAGCATCCTTGGAGTGCGGCGTCCGCCTCAGGCGGAGCGCCGCTTTGGCATAGCTCTCTATCGGTGGCCGCTCTGTTTTTTGGGGGAAGACATCGGACGAAGTTTGTCGACGAAGTGTACCCGACGAAGTGGGGGACGAAGTGTTTGCGGAGACGGCGGTTGCTCTTCGTCGAATGTCTTTGTCGATTATGTGCGTGTTTTAGTCATCGCCGAACCACCAAGACAACCGCGCCCCAAGTAGGTGCGCCGAGTTTGCCGTCAGGCGAATCGGTGCATCCCCTTTGCCTTTTATGGACACATCGATCCGTCGGTTGACGGACTTGCCGTGCCGATTTCGGCAGATCCGTGCGATCAGAACTTTTTCCCGTGGACTGTGGCTTTGGGGAGGCGGGAGATGTAGAGTTCTTCCAGTCGGTCGACCATGGTCTGCCAGTCGAAGCGCTGGCGCACCAGTTCCCGGCCGCGTCTTCCCATGTCTTCGCGCAGTTGCGGATTCCGCAGCAGGCGCAGCAGGCGGTCGGCGACGCCGCGGCGGTCTTCGGGCGCAAGCAGGAAGCCGGTTTCTCCGTCGATCACCACTTCCGGGGTGCCGTCGAGGTCGAGGGCGACGACCGGCTTGCCGGCGGCGAAGGCCTGGACGGCGGTACGGGGCAGTCCTTCGCGGAGGGAGAGGTGGGCGAGGATGTCGATGGCTCCCATATAGTCGGGGATGGCGGCGGGCGGCACCAGGCCGGCGAACACGAAGCGGTCTTGCAGGCCGCGTTCGCGAACCATGGCTTCGAGGCGGGGTCGCAGGATGCCGTCGCCGACCAGCAGGAAGCGAACTTCGGGCAGTTGCTCGACGATGGTACCCGCCGCCTCGATCAGGCGGTCGTGCCCCTTGAGCTCGAACAGTCGCGCCACTTTGCCGACGACCGGGGCGTCGGGCGGAATGCCCAGCCTTTGCCGCAGTCCGGGATCGGGGGGGCGCTCGAGATAGGGTTCGAGTTCCATGCCGCTGTAGACTACGCTGTACTGGTCGGCGGGGGCGATCTCGGCGGCCACGCACTGATCGATCATGGCCTGGGCAACTGCGCAGATATGGTGGCAGCGTTTGGCGGCCGCCTTTTCGAGAGCGATATACAGGCGATTGCGCCAGGCGCTCTGCCAGGGATGGAAGGGCTGGCCGTGCACGGTGTGAACAACCAGGGGAGTGCAGGGCCAGGCGGCGAAGCGGCCGACGATGCCGGCTTTCGAGGAGTGGGTGTGGACGACATCGAACTGTTGGCGCCGGAAAAAGCGGCGCAGGCGGCACCAGGCCAGCCCGTCGGCATAGGGGTTCAGCGAACGAATCAAGGCCGACTCCCCGACCACCCGCAGGCGGTCGGGAGTCCGGCCTTGAAGGAGCCTTCCCTCCGGCCCCCGGGTGGGGCCGGTCAGGAGGGTTACGTCATGCCCTCTCTCGCACAGGCCGCGCACCGTCAACCAAGTGTTTTCCTGGGCGCCGCCGACGATCATGCGGGTGATGACGTGGCAGATTTTCACTGCATTTACTTTTCGAACATGGAGCGGATTTTATTGCCCACGATCTCGACCTGGTGTTCGCCCAGCGCCTGGCGTTTGGCCAGCAGGTTGGGGGCGCCGTTGCGGCTTTCGGCCAGCCATTCGCGGGCGAAGGTGCCGTCCTCGATTTCCTTCAGCGCCTGGCGCATCCGCTCCTTGACTTCCGGCCCGATGATTCTCGGCCCGGTGCGGTACTCGCCCCACTCGGCGGTGTTGGAGATCACTTCGTTCATGCGTTGGATGCCGCCTTCGTAGATCAGGTCGACGATCAGCTTCAGCTCGTGGACGCATTCGAAGTAGGCCATTTCGGGCGGATATCCGGCTTCGGTCAAGACTTCGAAGCCGGCCTTCATCAGATCGACCGTGCCGCCGCAGAGCACGGTTTGCTCGCCGAACAGGTCTTCATAGGTTTCCTGTTCGAAGGTGCATTCGAGACAGCCGGCGCGGGTGAAGCCCATGGCCTTGGCCATGGCCAGGGCGATCGCCCGGGCCTGGCCGGTGGCGTCCTGCTTGACCGCGACCAGACCGGGCACGCCGAAGCCGGCCAGGTAGGCTTTGCGCTCTTCGGTGGCCGGGCTTTTCGGCGCCACCATGATCACGTCCACATTCTCCGGGGGCACGATTTCGCCGTACACGATGTTGAAGCCGTGCGAACAGGAGAGGGCGGCGCCGTCTTTCATGTTGGGCTGAATGTCGTTTTTATAGACCGGGCCGTGGAATTCGTCGGGCAGCAGGATATGAACGATATCGGCCGCGGCCGCGGCTTCGCCGATCGGAATGACCTTGAAGCCGTCGGCCACCGCCTGGTCGTAGGATGCGTCCTTGATCGAGCCGATGATCACTTCGACTCCTGAATCACGCATGCATTGAGCCTGAGCCGAGCCCTGGCTGCCGTAGCCGATCACGGCCACGGTTTTTCCCTTGAGAACCGCCAGGTCGGCGTCTTTGTCGTGAAGTACTTGCATTCTTTTACAACTCCTTGATTCTGTTGTTGTCGAACTCTGCGGGAATGTGTGTCAGCAAATCTTTTAATTTAACCGCGACCGTTCGAGTTGCAAACGCCGCGAGACATTTCCTCGTCCCGGCTTTAAGAATGGATAAATGGAAGTATACTAAAGCCTTGTTTTCGGATGATTGCCCCAACCACTATCCCATTTGCTTTTCAGGGAGTTGCAAGGAGTTTGAAGATCGAACCGTCAATGCGCATTGTGATCACGGGCGTCGGCCTGACCGCCCCCAACGGCGACGACCTGCCGAGTTTCCGGCAGAGTCTCCTGCGCGGGGTGTCCGGGGTGGAGCCGTACAGCATCCGCTATTTTGGCGACACGCTGGCCGGGGTCTGCCATTTCAATCCGGCGCAGTACCAGAAGCGCAAGGACATTCGCAACGGCACAAGAGCCGGGTCGATCGCCATTTACTGCGCCAACCAGGCGATTGCCGACAGTGACGTCGAATGGCCGGGGCGCGACCGTTCGCGGGTTGGCGTGTACCTGGGGATTACCGAGCACGGCAATGTCGAGACCGAGGCCGAGATTCACAACATCCGCCAGTTCGACTATAATTTGCGCTATTGGTCGCACTTCCACAACCCCCGGACCGTGGCCAACAGCCCGGCCGGCCAGGTTACGGTCAATCTGGGGATTACCGGGCCGCACTATACGATCGGGGCGGCCTGCGCGGCCGGCAACCTGGGGATCATTCAGGGGTTGCAGCAGTTGCAGCTCGGCGAAGTTGACCTGGCCTTGGCCGGCGGAGTTTCCGAAAGCATTCACACCTTCGGCATCTTTGCCGGCTTTCAGAGTCAGGGCGCCTTGGCGACCCATGGCGAACCGACCCGGGCCAGCCGGCCGTTCGACCGGGCGCGCAACGGCATCGTGGTGGCCGAGGGCGGGGCGGTCTTTGTGCTCGAGCGCTATTCCGATGCGGTCGCCCGCGGCGCCCGGATTCTCGGTGAGATTGTCGGCTATGCGACCAATTCGGACGCCACCGACTTTGTCCTGCCCAATCCGCAGCGGCAGGGCGAGTGCATTGCGGCCGCCTTGCAGAGGGCAGGTTTGGAGCCGCCGCAGATCGATCTGGTGAGCACACACGCCACCGGGACGCCGGTCGGCGACATTCAGGAGTGTCAGGCCTTGTGCCAGGCCTTCGGCAGCGAGCAGCCGATCAAGGATCTCGACTTCAACAACACCAAGAGTTTTATCGGTCACGCCATGGGGGCGGCCGGAGCGCTCGAGCTGGCCGGCAATCTGCCGAGTTTTCAGGATGGTCTGGTGCATCCGACGATCAACCTCGAAGATCCCGATCCGGAATGTGTTCTGCCGGGTCGGCTGGTGGCTGGAAAGCCGGAGCGGCGCGAGCGGGTTGAGGTTATTCTCAACAACTCATTCGGCATGCTCGGAATCAATTCGGTGCTGATCGTGAAGAAATGCGATGCCGTCTAAGCTGATTGATTCATGCGAATTCGGCCATGAGGCACCCATCAGGGCTGAAACCTGAAGGCTGAAAGCTGAAGCCGGAGGCTCAAAGAACCCTATTCTATATTTTTGTGACTTTTTGTGTTTTTTGTGGCTATTTTTATCTGCATCACACTGGCTTCGTGAATTGTTCAGGCTAAAGTGATTTAAACCAAGCAAGGAGAGCAATAGGATATGACCAGAGAAGAGATCGAACAGGCCGTGGTCGAGATTATCGGCGAAGTACTGCCGGACGACGATTGCAGCTCGATCGCGCCGGATCAGAAGCTGCGAGATCAATTGGATTTGGACTCGATGGACTTCCTCGACATCGTCATGGAGCTGCGCAAGCAGTACGGAGTCGAGGTGCCGGAGGAGGATTATCCGCAACTGGAAACCCTGAACAGTTGCATCGACTATCTTGAGCCGAAGCTCAAGGACAGATAGACTCCGCCCAGGGGTCGCCGCTCAGCCATCCTTTGCCAGCATTACGCGGATCACGTCGGCGGCCGCATATTCCGGATTGGCAGCCGAGCAGAACCGCCCGATATCGACCAGGTCGTTGCCCATGGTGACGAGGCATTTTTCGTGGCTGCCATCGGGAAGGCGCTGCGGCATTCCGATATTGGCGGCGAGCGCATTGCACAGGCATTTGCGTCCTGCGGCATCCTCTTTCCTCCCGCCCTTCGCCACATAGGCTGCCACCGGCTCGGCCGGGCAGCGGTAGCCTATTTCGCCGTCGGGTCGCCGATAGGGTTGGCGCAAAAAGCCAATGTCGCAGTTGCGGCGGCGCTGCCCGTAGACGGCTTTGTCGGAGAGGCTTCCGGCCAGTTGCGCCACTTTAAACGGGAAAACCGTGGGGGATGCCAGGCGGTCGGTGAAAACCCGGGCGGTTCCGGCCAGTGCCTGTCGGATCAGGGTGCGGCGCAGTTCGGGCAGCAGTCCGGATTCCCGGCATAGCGCGAAGGCCGTGCCGATCTGCACTCCGGTCGCGCCTTCGGCCAGGGCGCGTTGCAGACCCTCGGGCGAACCATAGGCGCCGGCGGTCCAGAAGGGCAGAGAAATATCGCGGAATGTCGACAAGTCGGCGACGTCTCTGGGGCCGTATACGGGTTCGTCTTCGGCACTCAGGTTCAGAACGCCGCGCGGCGACGCGTTGTGGCCGCCGGCTAGGTTGCCCTCGACAATAAAGCCTTCGATGCTGCCATTGGCCTTGCGCAGAAGAATTGAGGCCAGGGAGTCGGAAGAGACAACCGGCAGAAAGTCCGGCCGGGTCAAGGTGTCGGGCGCCGATCCGCCTTCGAAAAACAGGGCGGGGTCGAAAGGCACCTTGACTGTTTCGCTTTTCCCGTCCTGGGCAATGACATTCACCGGATACTCCACCGGCTGGTGAAGCGCCAGGGCATCCAGTATGCCGGGGACGGTCAGCGGGATGCCCGCCCCCATGATGACTGTGGATACGCCGGCCAGCAAGGCGCCATAGATGGAAGGCAGATGCGGGATCTGGATCTTTTCGAGGTAGTTGATGCCCACCGGATTGGCATGTCCCTGGCGAGCCAGAAACACCTCCACAAAATTGCCGACAATGCAGAGTTCCTGCGGTTCGCGACGCCCCTCAAGGTCATGCATTGCAAACTGACGATACGGGGTCTCCTCCGAGATTCCTCCGGGCACGAAGAATTTGTCGACAATGCGTCGGGCCATCTGCGGGAACGGGAAATATTCGAGTGCGTGCCTGATATGACCGCCGGGGTCGCCGTTCTGAAGTTTCCTGGCAACCACCACGTCGAGCGCCGTGCCGGACACCACCCCGAGGTGGCCAAGCCTGGAAACGGTTTTGGCGAGTCGCCAGTCCGAAATGCCGAAACCCATTCCGCCTTGAATTATCTGGGGAAGATTGATGGCCATCTGAATCCGCGGGATAGTTGGTGAAAGTTTTGCCCGATTAACGGAAAATAATGACTGGCCAGAGAATCCCGGCCGATTCCCCGCATTGTCCTTCCGCGATTCGTGACCGATGCCGACAGATCTGGCTGGCTTTGCCAATTATTCGGCATAGCCAGGCATTTTTCTTCCGTTTTTCGTCGGGCATAGAATATAGTGGGTGAGATGCCTTCGGGCAAGTGGTACGGGGGAATCCGGAGTAATGCGCCAGTGAGACGACTACGGCGACGAAGTGTGCAGGCTATGGTGCGGGCTTTCAGCCGGTCAATAATCCTGTTCAATCCGTACCTGGGACAATCGGCCAACAAGACATACAGTCCAGGGAGCGAAGGCTCGGGAACCGGGGCAAGACGTTTTCGTTCTTTGCCGCGTTCGGTGACGAGAAACGGCTGCCCGGCGTCTCGCCAAACTCTGAGGTCTTAGACAAAAACCTAAAGAGGGTCGGGAGTCGCTTAATTAGCGTGCCCGACCCTCTTTGTGCTTTGTTCAAGAGCGATGACTCGCGCTACCAGAGCCAGGTCAGGACGGCCCGACCGGAGTATTGTTCGCGGTCGTCGCTGTAGGTCATGCGCGCCTCGAGGTCGAGCAGCAGGTTTTCCTGCAGCGGCAGATGCACGCCGAGCCCGCCGAAGACCGCGCCCTGTTCGGAGGTCGAGGTGCGCAGCGCGAAGTCGGAGTTCGCGGTGTCGACGAAGCGGCCGCGCAGATCCTGCTTGTCGTAGAGGAACTCGTAGGAGTAGCCGACGACCGCGCTGACCGTGGCCGCCTGCTGCCCGAGCGCCAGGTCGTGGCTGGCCGCGAGGCCGGCCTCGCCCTTCAGCGAATGGTCGTCCCGGCTGTCGATGGCGAGAGCGGTCGCCAGGTTGCCGTCTTCGCGATAGCTTTCGTTGTAGAGATAGCTGTAGAGCAGCCCGAGATAGGGGCGCAGAGCCACCGCCTCGACCGGCAGGCGGTAGCCGAGGTTGGCGCGGCCGGACAGGCTGTAGGTCAGGTAGTCGGCGTGGTTGTCGCCGAACATGGTGCGTCGGTCGAGTTCCACGAAGTGCAGGCCGGCCAGGAGGGAGGCGTCGATCTCGAGTTCGTCGATGCGGGTGCGCAGGTAGGGGCCGAGGCGGGCGCTGCGGATTTCGCCCTTGCCGCCGCGGTCTGACTTCAGGCTGAATCCGGACTGCTCGTAGCCGCCGGCCACGCCGATCCGGACGGCGGCTTCGGAGAGCATGTCGTAGCCGATCAGGATGCCGCCGGTCCAGTAGGTGAAGCCGGGGCGGTGGGGGCGGCGGTTCTGGTCGATGTAGGCGCCGTAGGGCGAAGCCCACAGGCGGTCGGCCACGCCGGGCGCCCAGCCGGAGAGGCTGTCGAAGACGCGGTGCAGCCGCTGTTCGCCGTCGAAGAGAATCTGGTTCGGAATCGCCGCCTCGTAGGGCACCAGGCTTTCCAGCGCCTCGGCCATGGCCTCCGGATCGAGGATGTCCTCGAGGATCGAGAGCAGGGTGCTTTCGATCTGCTGCGCCTCGGCCGCGTCGAGAGCGGCGGCGATCCGGCGGGCGTTGCGCGAGCGGGCATAGTCGACCAGCGGCCGCAGCAGGGAAGGCGGTATAATAATGGGATCCACAACAACGACTACTCCACTGCGTACGCGAAACACCAGAACCCCTTGTTCGGACAAGCTGTTGGGGCCACCGTCAACCAAGGCGCCAACTACTCCGGAACCTTCAACCTCGTGTGAGGCATCGATACCATTCGAGTAGCCGACTCGAGCCGCCGAGGAGGGATGAGTGCTGGCCGTATCCCATTGAATTTGGTCATAGCGCAGGTATATGTCGAAATCGCCCTCCGCAATATCACTGCGGTCGACGAAGACAACTTGAAACGTATTCAGTTTGTCGTCTCCATGGCTGAAATACCCAACCTCGTTCCAGGTTGCGGCGAAGGCGTTGTGTGAGTTGTAGGTTCCCGGGCCGTAGGTGACTATGCCGCTGCCGGATGGGCGAGTGTCGACATCGCCAAAGAATCCTGCAACGATCGCCCTGCTGGCTCCCAGAAGACTGAATGGCACATAGGTCGAAAGACTAGAATCGAAAGTGACATTGCCATTGTTGTTGACATAAATCGAGTCGTAATTGACGCCAAAGAAATTTACTTCGAAGCCAAGTCCAGTTCGCGGGGTCGAGCCGTCGTCGTTGCGATCCAGGATTGAGCTGTCGAATCCCGGCAGAACACTTTGGGCGACAGCCGAACTTAGCAAAGACATAAAAGCAACCATCAATCCACAGCAAACCAAGTTTCTTTTTGCTCTCATTTTTCTTTT
>SLSR01000176.1 GCA_007130365.1 Lentisphaeria bacterium | reverse complement strand
GGCGCGGTGGTGGGGACGCGCCGAGTTTTTCGACGGTTACTTGGCGCAGGCGATTCCGGCCGGGGCATTGGCCGCGATCTATGTTCTTCTGGTCTGGCTGGGCGAGGGGTTGGCGGGGGCAGCCTGGCCGACGATAGCAAGGCAGGCGCCGGGTCTTTTGCTGCGCAGCGTGCTGACGGGGGCGGCCGGCGGGGTTTTGCTGTTCGCGATTTTCGACTGGATCGCGGTGCGGGCCGAATTGCCGGGGCTGCTGTCGAATCGAGCCGACGAGGTGTTTTGATGGTCGAACCGCCGGTTGTATGCAATCGCTTTGCCCGCCTGACTGTGCTCGGCGCGGCCTTCGTGCTGTTGCTGGTCGCGTTGCTGGGCAGGCTCTGGCATGTGCAGGTCTATCGGCACGGCAGGCATGAGGAACGCAGCAGTCGGCAGAGTGTGCGGCGGATTCGGACTCTGCCGGTTCGCGGTCGGATTGTCGGCCGCGACAATACGGTATTGGTCGACAACCGGGTTTCCTATGATCTGGTTTTTCATGTTTCCGAGATGCGGCAGCCGGGGGCGCGCCGCAACACGGTCGGGCACATTGTGGAGAGCGGCCGTTTCCTGGCCGATCTGCTGGAGCGGGAGCCGCCCTTTGCGGAGGCCTATGTCGAGCGGCGGCTGAGTGTCTATCCGGCCTTGCCGACCACCGTCTTTACGGACTTGACCGCGATCGAGCTGGCGCGTCTGGCGGAGTTGCCGGAGCCGATTCGCGGCATGGAAATCACTCATTCCCTGCGCCGATCCTACCCCCTGCCCGGAGTGGCCACGCACTTGCTGGGGTTCTGCGGCCGGACTGAGCCGCCTCTGGATTCCGACGAGGATCTGTTCTCCTATGTCCCCCTGGAACTGCGCGGCCGTCAGGGGCTGGAGCTTTTCTACGATCAAGTGCTGGCGGGCACGGGCGGCATGAAGGTGGTGCGGGTCGACACTCTGGGCTATGTCCACGAGGAGATTGGCGACGGCTACCCGCCGACTGACGGCATGGATTTGCGCCTGACCATAGATCCGGCGGCGCAAACGGTGGCGGAAGGTCTGCTGGCCGGGCATGTCGGGGCGATCGTGGTGCTGGACGTGGAGCGTGGCGCGGTGCTGGCCATGGCCTCGGCGCCGAGCTACGATCTGTCGCGCCTGACGCAGGCGAAATACAGTGAGCTGGCGACCGACGAGGAACGGCGGCCGCTGATCAACCGGGCGGTTGCGGGAGGCTATCTGCCGGGCTCGATCATCAAGCCTATGATCGGCCTGGCGGCCTTGCACAGCGGAGTGCTGCGCGAGGAGGACGAGCACACTTGCACCGGCGCCTTTCGGCTCACTCCCACCGCCCGTCCCATCCGCTGCTGGAACCGGGCCGGTCACGGGCCGTTGAACCTGGTCGAGGCGATCGAGCGTTCGTGCAATCCGTTCTTCAACCATTACGCGGTGGAAACCGGGCTGGATCGGCTTCGGCCGCTGCTGCTCAGTTGCGGCCTGGGCCGTCCGCCGGCGCTCGACCTGCCGCTTTCCGGAGCCAGCGGGCTGCTGCCTTCGCGCTCCTGGGCGCGGCAGCGCCTGCAGCGCGAATGGATCGCCATCGATACCGCCTTCATCTCGATCGGACAGGGCAGCATTACCCTGAGTCCCCTGCAGGCGGCCATGTTCACCGCCGCGATCGCCAATGGCGGCACGGTGTTCAGACCCTATCTGGTGCAGGAAGTCCTGGGGCCGGATGGCGAGGTGCGGCAAAGCACGCCGCCGGTGCCGAGCAGCCGCATGAACGTGGAAGCCGAGCATCTGGCGATCATTCGGGAGGGTATGTTCCGGGCTGTGAACTTTTCCCGCGGCACGGCTCGCGAAGCTCGCAATCCGGCGGTTGCCCTGGCCGGCAAGACCGGCACCGCGCAGGTGATCGGGCCGGAGGAAAGCTACAACGACACCTGGTTTGTCGGCTATGGTCCGGTTGAAAGGCCACAGTGGGCGATCGCGGTTTTGGTCGAGCGCGGCAACTCGGGCGGTTCGACGGCGGCGCCATTGGCGGCGCGTTTTTTCGTCGAATGGCGGGCGGCGGCAGACAGGCGCGAATCGGCGGCGCGGTGAGTCGGGCAGCAAGTCGGTTGCAATCCGTCAGTTGCCGGTGCAGAAATGGCGAAACACGCGAAACACGCGAAAGGCGCGAAAGGGGATTGATCACGCCCCTTCGGGATCATGTCAATGCTTACTTGTTCGGCAGTTCTATGGACTTGTTCCGTGATGTTCGCGGATGAACGCCTTGAGTTCATCCAGTGATTCGGTCTGTTTCTCTGGCAGTTGGAGATCACAGCAAAACCGTCCCGCCATGTAAGTTGTCGCCCCGTCGCTCATCTGAAACCAAGTTCCGCCGATGTCATCAACAATACATATAGGAATACATATAGGAACTACATATAGGTGCCGTGCGCAAGCAACTATTTTATGGATTACATATAGGTGCCGTGCGCAAGCAACTATTCATATAGGTGCATATAGGTGCCGTGCGCAAGCAACTATTTTATTGACAGGATATTACAACTTAAAAATAGCTCTATTTAGT
>SLSR01000077.1 GCA_007130365.1 Lentisphaeria bacterium | reverse complement strand
GTGCATGGAGCCGCCGCCGAAGAAGGATTCGGCCAGGCTGGCCGGGGCGTCCAGCTCGTCTCCGTTCATGGCGATCTTGTAGTAGGTTTGCTTGTCGCTGCCGGTATTGATCGAGGTTCCCATCTGAAGACCTTCGGTGACGATCGCCAGATCCTCGATTCCATTGGTTGCGAGCTGGACCGCCGCGTTGAGCCCGGCCGCGCCGCTGCCCAGTACCAGGCTGTGCAGTTGATGGACCGGAACTTCCTGGCCGGATACTTTGATCTGTGTCTTTTGCATGGTGTGGTTTCTCCTTGGATTGAATCAGAGCATTTGCAGAGTCATGCCGCCGTCGATCACAATCACCTGGCCGGTGGAATAGGCGAGATCGCCGCGGGTCAGCATGGCGACGGCCCGGCCAATGTCCTCCGGCTGCCCCCAGCGCGCCTGCCGGCACAGGCCGTCGGCGATCAGCTTGTCGTATTTTTCGGTGACCGCGGCGGTCATCGGGGTTTTGATCACGCCGGGGCGGATTTCATAGACCGGGATGTCGAATTCGCCGAGACGGCAGGCCCAGAGCCGCGTCGCCATGCTGACTCCGGCCTTGGACAGACAGTATTCGCCGCGACTCGGCGAGGCGACGGTGGCCGAGATCGACGAGATGTTGACGATGCAGCCGTGGTATTCCGGGTTCTGCCGCTTCAGCTCGATCATCCATTTGGCCGCCAGTTGGGTCAGGAAATAGGGGCCTTGCAGGTTGATCTTCATGACCCGCTCGTAGCTTTCCTCGGTTGCCTCCAGCAGATCGGCCCGCACTTGGGGGGCGACCCCCGCGTTGTTGACCAGGTTGTGCAGGGCGCCGAACTGGGCCCGGATGGCGGCCATGGTGTCGGCGCGATCCTGCGCGTTGGTGACGTCGCCGCGCCTGTACAGCACGGCGGCGCCCGCCTGCCGCAGTTGCGACAGGCTGTCCGCGACTTCCGCTTCGGGCAGCATGTCGAGAATCGCCAGGTTGGCGCCGGTTCGGGCCAGGGCGGTGGCGATGCCGTATCCGATGCCGCGGCCGCCGCCGGTAATGAGAGTCGTCTGCTTCATCTGTGATCTCCTTTTAAGCTGATTGGTCAGGACAGCTCCGGAACCTCGACCCAGGCTTGCTCGTGCCAGGATCGCATGCCCAGTTCCGCCAACTGCACCCCTTTGGCACCCTCCATCAGGTCGAATTTCCACGGCGTGTCGAGCGCCACGTGCTTGATGAACTCTTCCCATTGCAGCTTGAACGCATTTTCATATTCGATGTTGTCGGGCACCCGCGTCCAGCCCTCGTAGAAGTCGATGGGCTGCGCCACATCCGGGTTCCAGACCGGCTTCGGGGTGGCGGCGGCGCTCTGCACATAGACATCCCGCAGTCCGGCGACCGCCGAGCCCTTGCTGCCGTCGATCTGAATCGTCAGCAGGTCGTCGCGCCGCACCCGGGTGCACCAACTGCTGTTGAACTGGCATACCGTGTTGTCCTCGAGCAGGAAGATGGCGTAGGCCGAGTCGTCGGCGGTGGCCGGGTAGACGCGGCCGCTTTCGTCGCGTCTCTGCGGGATGTCGGTGCTGCCGTAGGCAACCAGTTTCCTGACCGGGCCGAAGGTGTGGTCAAGGACATAGCGCCAGTGGCAGAACATGTCGATCATCAGACCGCCGCCATCCTCGGCCCGGTAGTTCCAACTGGGACGCTGCGGGGGCTGATCCAAATCCAGCCCGGTAAACACCCAGTAGCCGAAGTCGCCGCGAACCGAGAGAATCTTGCCGAAGAAGCCAAGCTCCTGCAGCATCCTGACCTTGCGCAGACCGGGCAGCCACAGCTTGTCCTGAACCACGCCGTTCTTCAAGCCTGCCTGTCGCACCAGGCCGGCCAGCCGCACCGCCTCGGCGGAGTTGGTGGCCGTGGGCTTTTCGCAGTAGATCGCCTTGCCGGCCTGGGTTGCCATTTCGACGAAGCGGCCGCGCTGCAAAGTGCCCGAGGCATCGAAGAAAATCTCGTAGTCGCCGAACTTGCCGTCCAGCGCCCCTTGCAGGTCGGTGGTGTACTTGTAGGGCTGGCCGGTGGCCGCCGGGCCGTAGCGCTCGGCGAGGGTCTTGAGCTTGTGTTCGTTGCGCCCGGTCAGAATGGGGTCGGGCATGAGAATCAGATCGTTGTCGATCTTGATGCCGCCCTGGCGGATGATCGCGGTGATCGAGCGCTCCAGGTGCTGGTTGGTGCCCATGCGCCCGGTCACTCCGTTCATGATGATGCCGATTCGTCTGATTTCCATGCCTGCCGTCTCCTTGTTTTATTTTCCGATTGCCCCAGGGTCGTCCTGCGGTTGACCCTGGGCTTTTGAATTGTCCCGGGGCTCCGCCCCGAATCCCCCACCCCAAAGGGGTGTTCCAACCCAGAAGCCTGGGCTTAAGCGAAGCGCGACCCCAGGTACGCATTAAACATAATCATCGGCGGGCTGGAAACCCTGATTCGCCGAAGGCGTCCGGTTCGCAGCCCCAACGGGGCGGCCTCAGCGTAGCCCCGGGCGACGCCCGGGGTCTGATCGATCCATTGATCGTGCCCTGAAGGGGCGCCTCAACCCGT
>SLSR01000228.1 GCA_007130365.1 Lentisphaeria bacterium | reverse complement strand
CGAGGATATTGCACCATGGTCGAAAACCGTCGAGATCCAGTGAACGAGAAATCAGGCCAGGAACAGGCCGGGAAGCAGACGAATCCTGTCCAGAACAATGTCGGCTGGCTGCGCCCGACCGGGCCGGAGACCGCCAACAGCACGCTCGGCGAGCTGATCGATCCGCGCCAGTATATTGGGGTTGTATTGCAGTATTGGTGGTTGATCCTGCTGGTCTTGATTCTGGGCGCGGGTCTGGCCGCCACCTATTCGGTAATGGCGACTCCGCTATATCGGGCAACTTGCCGATATGAGGTGTTCCGCGAACGGCGCTTGCAGTTGACCGAAGAATACGGTCCGCGCTACAGCGGCCCGTCGATCGAGGAGGAGTTGAGTCGGCAGATCGTAATTATGCGCAGCGGCAGTCTGCACCAGCGAGTGATGGATCGGTTGAGCCCGGAATGGGAGCGCCGCTTGACCGAAGAGGATTTGCAGCCGCGGGTTGACATCAGCCGTCTGCGTGAGGCGGCGACCATGGTCGACATTCGCGTCGATTCGGTAAATCGTGAATATTCGGTCGCCTACCTGGAGGAAATGTTGGACTCCTACAGCGAATTGCGCCGCGAGGAGATTTTGGCGTCTACGGATCGGGCGGTGGCCAGCCTGCGCCGGGAGCAGGACGCGATCGGGCGCGAACTGGAAGCGGCTCAGGAGGCGCTGACCCAGTTCCAGCGGCAGCACAACCTGACCTACACCCAAACCAGAACCTGGTACGACGAGCGCTTTCTGGCCAACCTGGTGCAGCGCGAAAACGCCTTGCGCATGGAGCAGATCGTGCTGGACAGTCAGTTTGGTTTTTTGCAGGATGCGGATGTGGCGACGATTCAGGACGCTTTGCTTCTGACGGCGGAAACCCGGGAGGCGGCTCGGGACTTGAGCGCCTTCATCAATCCGACGGGGGGCGACCTCGAGGGTGGCGAGTTTGCGATGGCCCGCCCACGGCCGGACTCCAGCGCTTCGGACTTGCAGCGTCTGCAATGGGGCGAGGAGACCGACTGGCAGCAGGTGCAGGCTCGGCTCGAGCGTTTGCAGGCGGAGTATGAGGATCAACTTAGCATATATCAACCCGAGCACCCCATTATGATCGTGCTTGAGAAGGAGATCGATTCGGCGCGGCGCGACTTGTCGTTGGCGGGCGAAATTGCCCTGAAACGCCTGGCAGCCCGCCGCTCGGCGATCGACATTCAATTGTCGGCGGTCAGATCTGCCGCCCAGGCCTGGCGGCGTGAATTGGACCTGACTACGGAACAACGGGCAGAGCATGCGGCTTTACGGGCCAAGGTGGGGCATTTGAGCACGCTTTACGACCGGGTTTATACCCGGATCCTGGACGGTTCGGTGGTAGATGTCGACGCCTTGTTCAGCCGTTTGGTGGAGCCGGTGCGGGGATTTCAGGAGCCGGTTTGGCCGGCGACCACCATGATCATGGCGCTTTCGATTATTGCGGCCTTGGGGATCGGGGTCGGGCTGGCCTTTCTGCTCGATCATTTCGACACTCGTTTTCTGGATGCTCTGGCCATCGAGGAGCGTTTGCATATTCCCTATATCAGCGGCACTCCGGACTGGAATCGAATCGTCAAGTCTTTCAATCCCAACCATGCTGGTTTGCTGGTGTCGCGCGAACAGTCGGACATCAGTACCGAGACCTATCGCGCCATGCGCGCCGGGGTCGAGTATGTGATTGGCGAAGACCGACCCTACGTTCTGCTGGTCACCTCCGGCGAGGATGGCGAGGGCAAGACGATGACGACGGTGAATCTGGCCTCTCTGTTCGCCTGGAGCGGCAAGCGGGTGCTGCTGGTTGACTGCGACTTGCGCCGGGGCTCCTGTCATCCGGTGTTCGGAGCCAGTCGCGATCCGGGCATGTGCGATTATTTCATCGGCGCGGTCGCCGATTGGCGCCAGTTGATTCAGCCGACCGGCGACGAGAACTTCGACTTCATTGCCTCCGGCAGTTATCGGCACGAAGTTCCCGAGATGTTGAGTGGCGCGCGCCTGGAGAATCTGATGCAGGAATGGCGCAAGGAGTATGACTTGGTGCTTATGGACAGCGCTCCGGCCGGTCGGGTGGTCGATACATCCTTCCTGGGCAAGGCGACCGACGGCACGCTGCTGGTGGTGCGTCACGGCAAAGCCAGCTTCGGCAGTGTGCGCCACGCTCTGCACCGGTTGCTGGGCTCCAATGTCATTGGCTTCTGCCTGAACGGAATTCAGTTGGGACAGCGCAAATACAGCTATTACAACCGTTATGGCCGCTACTATTACGGTCGCTATTCTCATCCTTATGGTCAATACTACGGACGGGGGGCGGAGGACAAGCAGGAAAAGGCTTCGGCGGCTGCGACCGCCGCCGTATCCGGCGAGGAGCAGTCCGAGTAGTTTTTTGGCGGGTATGTCCATTTTTCCCCCTTTGTCGAAAGCGGAGGGTGATCCTTATGGGAGTGTGAGCTTCGGATGACAATGAGAGCGGCAGACCGGCCGGCTGAGCGGCTGGATGCAACAGGCAATGGCAAGTTGTCGCCGGTTGCCGGCAACAGTGAAGTGAAGGTTCGGG
>SLSR01000065.1 GCA_007130365.1 Lentisphaeria bacterium | reverse complement strand
CGCCTGCTTTGTCCTGTATGCGGCGGAAACCGCGGTTTTTTTCAGTGCTCGGGTTGTGGGAATCGTTTATCCGGTTATATTTTTTTCCGGTTATGGTTTGCCGGGAATTTTCGGGCCGGGCGTCGGTGGCTGGCTGCGCGACGCGACTGGTGGCTATCTTTCGCCGGTCTTGATGGCTGGCCTTGTGGCCTTGCTGGGGGCGGGATTCGCGGCGGTCGCTTTGTTTCGGCTGAGACTGCCGGGCGCGACAACATTATCGTCAAAGCCGTGACCGGGCGTGATGGGCAAACTGTCTGCCGACTCGCCTGGTCGCTATGAATATTTGCGGGGGAAAACAATGAGACATGCCAAGCCGCCCAAACGCAGCGTCTATGACGCTCTGCTCAATCGCCTGCCGTTTTGGCAGGGTATGGGGTTTGTCCTGATGATCTGCATGCTCTGGGCGGTGCGCGCCTTCGGAGTGGCGGAGTTTTTCTTCAATGGCAAGGAAGTGGTTTCGGGCTGGATTGAATTGTCCCTGTTTACGGTTGTGGTCATAATCATGGGTTTCGTCATTGTCGGCTACTCGTATGTTCAGCAAAAGCGCATTCTGCAGGGCGTGATCAGCGTTTGTTCCTACTGCAAGAAGGCGCATGTCAAGGAAACCGCCGACTGGATCACGCTGGAGTCGTATATTTCCGACCGCTCCCTGGCCGACTTTTCGCACGGCATATGTCCCGACTGCTATCGGCGGGTGATGGATGAAATGAGGGGCGTCGAGATGGCGGAAGAGGAACTGACCGCCGCCGCGCCCGCCGACCGTTGATCTCATCCCGCGGACAGGCAGGCCGGCTTTGCCGGACAGGTTGCGCGGGCAAGGTCTGGCTGATGGACTTGATTGATCAGGATATTCTTCGGCCCGGCGCGAAACGGCATAGTTCGGCAGTTTCTCCAGTGCCAGTCTGCGGGTTCGGCGAGCATTCATGAATTTCTTTAGACAGCACCATTTCCAGTCGCCTGAACCGATCGGAATTCCCCGTTGCCTTTGGTACTTCCTGCATCCCGGCTTGTGGGAGGCCTTCTTTTGCGAACTCGGCTTGCCGGTTGTGCAGTCCGGGGCGACTTGGCGCGAGACGATTGCCTGCGCCGGTTTGATTTCCGAGGCGGAGCATTGTCTGCCGGTAAAGATTCACGACGCCCACCTGCACCAGCTTGCCGAAGCCGGGGTGGCGCGGGTGTTCGTGCCGCGCGTCCTGTCCACCATGCCCCGGCATATCGCCTGCCCCAAGCTGGGGGCGCTGCCGGATTGCGCGATTGCCCAGTTCGGACATCGGCTAAGCGTGGTTTCGGTCGAGCTTGACGAAGCACGCGTCGGCCTGCGCTATTCTCTGCTGGAATTGGCGGGCACGCTCGGGGTGCGAGGTTCGCAGGCGCGGGCGGCGGCCGAGGCCGGACTTGCCGCCCTGGCCGCGCAGCGGCGCCGATGGCGGGAGCAGACCGGGGCGATGGGGGAGGGGTCGGGACGAAGAATCCTGCTGCTTGGTCATCCCTACAACCTGTACGACCCCTACGTGAGCGATCCGGTGACCGGCAAGCTGCGGGCTTGCGGCGCCGATTTCTCGCTGGTTGACTATACCCGCTCCCGGGTTGTGCCGGAGCCTCTGAAGTGGGATGCGTGCAGCCTGATGTACAATGCCTTGCGCGAACTGCAGCCGAGTGCCTGCGCCGGGGTGATTCAGCTTAGTTCGTTCAATTGTGGCTGTGATTCGATGGCGATGGAGTTCTATCGCGACCGGCTCAAGCGCAAGGGCATTCCATATATGCGCCTGGTGCTTGACGAATACGAGGGGCGGGCGGGTCTGGACACCCGGCTCGAGGCCTTTGTCGATTCCATAGGATGGTGAAGCTATGGCACGTTTGGCATTCGAACCCTGGGGGAATTATTCACTGGCTCTGGCCGCCTCGGTCGAGTGTCTGGGGGTCGAGCCTTGGACTAGCAGCAGCACAACCCCGGAAGTCTTGCGTTTGGGGGTCGAGGCAACGCCGGATTCGGCCTGTCTTTCCTTCAAGGCCTGCACCGGCCACTTTGTCAAGGCGGCGCAGGAGGGGGTCGAGTACGGGGCAATGGTCAACAGTACCGGCACCTGCCGCCTGCGCTACTATCACCTGCTGCAGCGGCAGATTCTGCGCGAGCGCGGCTTGCGGCTGTTTGTCTTCAATGTCGGGTACGACGGCTTGAAGCCGCCGATCGTCCGCCATTTCGATCCGGATTTGCCGCACTTCCTGCAGTGCTGCCTGCGGGCGCGCCTGAAAGTGCTGACGGTTGACGCGATCGAAGGCGCGGCCTGGCGAACCCGGGCGCGCGAGCTTGAGCCGGGAGCCACCACGCGGGTGATGAAGCAATGCCTGCAAGAGCTTGGCCAGGCTCGCACCACGCGCCAGATTCGTGCCGTGCGCCGCCGGGTGGGGGAGCGCTTCGGGACGGTTTCGCTGGCCGCCGGGCGGTCGCCTTTGCGGGTCGGTTTGCTGGGCGAAGCGGCGGTTTTGCGCAACCGCTTCCTGAATCACAACCTGGAGGAGATCCTCGGTTCGCTCGGAGTGGTGCCGCGGAATTTCTTTCTGCTGGGCGAGGAGATCAAGAATATTTTCGGAGTGGGTTTGTGGAGCCGCCATTCGCGGTTCACTCTGAAGCGCCTGGCGCGCCCTTATTTGCGGTCGCCGGTCGGCGGACATGCGGTCGAATCGGTGGGCAACGCGGTGGCCTGCGCCCGCGAGGGCTACGACGGTTTGATCCATGTCTGTCCCACCGGTTGCATGCCGGAGATCAGCGTGCGGCCGATCATTCGCAAGATCGGCCGCGATTTGGATATTCCAGTCTTGGAATGCTCCTTTGACGAGCATACCAGCCATGTCGGCGTGATTACCCGCGTCGAGGCTTTTGTCGATGTTATGGAACAACGCAGGTTGCGTTCGGGACACCATGGGAAAAACGGGAGTTCGGCATAATGACGCAACTGGCCTATCTCGGAATCGACGTCGGTTCGATCAGCGTCAACCTTTTTCTGCTCGGGGCTGACGACCGGGAGCTGTATCAGAGCTACCGCCGGGTTGACGGCGATCCGGTAGGCTGTGTGCAGGGTTCGCTCGCCGCCTTGTGCGAAGCCATCGGCGAGAGCCTGCCGCCGGTCGGCGGGGTCGGGGTCACCGGCAGCGGTCGGGCCTTGATCGGAGCGGTGGTCGGAGCGGATTTGATCAAGAATGAAATCAGCGCCCATGCCCGCGCCGCCGTGCATCTGCATCCGGAAGTCCGGACCGTCTTCGAGATCGGCGGTCAGGACAGCAAGGTTACGGTGGTGCGCGACGGGGTGGTGGTCGATTTCGCGATGAACCTGGTGTGCGCGGCGGGAACCGGCAGCTTTCTCGATTCCCAGGCCAAGCGGCTGAACCTTTCAATCGAGGAATTGAGTGACAAGGCGATGCTTTCCCGGCAGCCGACTTCGATTGCCGGGCGGTGTACGGTGTTCGCCGAGTCCGATATGATTCACAAGCAGCAGGTCGGGCATCGGCAGGAGGACATTGTCATGGGCTTGTGCGAGGCGATGGCCAGGAATTTTCTCAACAACGTCTGTCAGGGCAAGGAGATCGAGGGGCCGGTGGTTTTGCAGGGCGGGGTCAGCGCCAACCGGGGGATGCGTCGGGCATTCGAGAAGATTCTGGACACCCGGGTGATCGTGCCCCAATACAATATGGTGATGGGCGCCTACGGGGCGGCCTTGCTGGCGGCCGAGATGGCGCCGCCGACTTCGCGATTCCGCGGCTTCGAGTCTGCTCTGCGCCCGATTGCCACGCGCGGCTTCGTTTGTCCGGATTGTGCCAATCAGTGCGAGATCATCGAGATTTCCGACCGGCAGGCGGTGCTTGGCCGCAGTGGCGGCCGCTGCCGGAAATGGGAGGGGTAGTCTGCCCGGAATAGGTCGCGAGCCAAGTTGTCCGCGGAAACCATGGGTCTTGCGGCAAATTCGATTGTGCCCCCCGGAGGGGCAACTCAACCCGGGGTGGGCGACTCCGCATGAATTAATCAGGCTGGCCGAGTTTGCTTTTCCGACAGGTCAGGCGCAGGGTCGGGGTTGTCGGGATGACCGGATCAAGGTTGGCGAAGTCGGCCCGGCGGACGCCGGGGATCCAAATGATCCGGCGCTCGGCGAGAATCAGGGGGGTGCGGTCTCGCTGTTCGGTCGGGATCGAGGCGGCATTGAACAGATCCTTGATCCTGCGCTGGTTTTTCCGGCCAAACGGGATCATGCGGTCGCCGGGCTGCCGGAAGCGTACGGTGAGCCGGTCGGGCAGTTGTCCGGCCGCGAAGCAGGCGGTTGACCGGTCTGGTGTGCGCAGGTCTTCGGGCGAGGTCTCGGTCAGAAGTTCGGCATGCAGTTCCCATCCGTCCTGTTCCATGGTCAGGCAAGGCTGCTCGCGCCATGGCCAGACCAGCTCGGCGCCTGGCTTTTGCGGTTCGACCACTTGCAGTCGGTTCGGCGTAAGCTGCAGCCGCAGCCCAGAGCCCAGAGGCAGCAGGCGGGGCTGGGGACTGGGCTTGGCGAGTTCCGCGCGCAGTCGCTCGACCGCCTGATGCCGCAGAATGACCTCATGCCCGACCTGTCGCGAGAGGTAGTGTCGCAGCACCCTTGGCAGCAGAGCCGGATGCAGTTCGCGCAAGCGCTTCGGGCGTGCTTCCGGGTACTGGTCGATTTCATTCAGCGCCGCCTGCTCCAGATAGTCGGAGTCGGCTTGCAGGGCTTGCCGGGAGCGTAGTAAACCGCGGTCATTGCCCAGGGTTCGGCGCATCGCGGGCAGCCATTGGTGGCGAACCGCGTTGCGGCGGAATTTCGGATCGCGGTTGCTGACGTCCCGCCGCCAGTCGCTCAGGCCAAGGTCGTGCAGGTAGGTCTCGATCTGTTCTCGCCGAATTTCGAGCAGGGGTCGGATCAGGCGTACTCCTTCGATCCTGGACAGCGGCCGCAGTCCGGTCAGACCGCTGACATTGCTGCCGCGGGCCAGCCGCAGCAGCAGGGTTTCCAGGCAGTCGTCGGCCTGGTGTCCCAGGGCGACCGTCTGTTCGGGAGCCGCGATTTCCCGCCATTTTTCCAGGCGCAGACGGCGGGCGGCCTGCTCCAGGCTTTCGCCCGGCAGGCGACCTTCCGGGGTTTGCAGGTGATGGCAGGAGAAGGGGATATGGCGGTGTTCGCAAAACTCGCGACACCAGAGTGCATCCTGATCGGCGTCCTCCGCTCGCAGGTGGTGATGGAAATGGATGGCCTTGACGGGAATGCGCAGCTCGCTGAGCAGAACCAGCAAAGCCAGGCTGTCGGCGCCGCCGCTGAAGCCGACCAGGACTGGCAGGGCGGCGCGGGAGTCGGGCAGAAGAGCGTGGCGCTGGATGAAATCGGCAACTTTGGCAGGCAGGGAAGAGCCGGGTTCTGGTTGATTGGATGTTTTCGCGTACATTGCGTTAAGATGATGTCGGATATGCGAATTTCCAAGATAGCCGGGACTGGTTGAATTAATCAGGCCAGGGTCGCCCTTCGGTTGAACCTGGGCTTTTGAATTGTATCGGGGCGTTGCTCCGAGGACTACAATCCAACGGGGTGATCCAACCCAGAAGCCTGGGGTCAAGCGTACGCATTGAACAAACTCCAGGGGCGGGCTGGAAGCCCGCCCCCAAACGCCCTGGATTAATCCCAAGCCCGGGGCTTGCGGCGCCTCCGATTGTGCCCCGTAAGGGCACCTCAACTCCGGGCGGGCACATCGATCCGCCTGCGGACGGATTCGACGTGTCCACTCGAGCCTGCCGTAGTCTTCACCCGCCCATGCTGGTTTCCTGCGATTTGTCGAGGGCTTGTTTGAGATCGGCGATTATATCGTCGGTGTTCTCGATTCCGACCGAGATGCGGATCAAGTCGGCGGTGACCCCGGCCTGCTCCTGCTCCTGCTTGGTCAACTGCTGATGAGTGGTGCTGGCCGGGTGGATGACCAGGGTTTTGGCATCGAGGATATTGGCGAGGTGGGAGCAGACTTCGACCGAGTCAATGAACTTCTTGCCGGCCTCAATGCCGCCCTTGACACCGAACGAGAAGACCGCTCCCGGGCCGAGCGGCATGAGGGTTTGCGCGCGCTGGTAGTCTGGATGATCCTCGAGTCCGGCATATTTCACCCATTTCACGGCGGGGTGGGCTTTCAGGAAACGGGCTGTGGTCAGGGCATTCTCGCAATGGCGGGCGGCGCGTAGGGGGAGGGTTTCGAGACCGAGCAGGATCTGCTGGGCGTTGAAGGGGGATAGGCAGGCGCCGGTGTCGCGCAGCAGGCCGGTCCGGACTTTCAGGACAAAGGCCAGTCCGGGTGCCACGGCCTGGTCGTGGTTGCCGAAGGCATCCCAGAAATTGACCCCGTGGTAGGCCGCGTCCGGCTCGCAGATTTCCGGGTAGCGGCCACTGGTTTTCCAGTCGAAGTCGCCTTTCTCGACAATGGCGCCGCCGACCGAAGTGCCGTGGCCGCCGATCAGTTTGGTGAGAGAGTAAACAGCGATATCGGCACCGTGCTCGAAGGGGTTGAAGATGGGCGGCGGGCTGACCGTGTTGTCGACCACCAGCGGCAGACCGTGGCGATGGGCGATCTCGGCAATGGCCTCCAAGTCATCGACATTGCTGCGGGGATTGCCAATGCTTTCGCTGAAGAGCAGGCGGGTGTTTCCGTCGATGGCCGCCGCGAAATTCTCGGGATCGCTGGAGTCAACCAGTCGAACTTCAATGCCGAACCGTTTAAGGGTGTGGCAGAAGAGAGTGACTGTGCCGCCGTATAGATTGCTGCCGCTGACGATGTTCTGGCCGACACCGGCTATGTTGGCAATGGCATAGAAGATCGCGGCCATGCCGGAGGCGGTGGCTACAGCCCCGCTGCCGTTGTGGATGGCGGCCAAACGCTTTTCCAGAACATCGGTGGTCGGGTTCATCAGTCGTGTGTAGATATTGCCGAATTCCTTAAGGGCGAAGAGATTGGCCGCGTGTTCGGCATTGCGGAACACGTAGCTGGTGGTTTGATAGATGGGAACGGCCCGGGACAGGGTTTCCGAGTCCGGGGTATGGCCTGCGTGCAGAGCCTTGGTTTCAAGCTTGTTTTGTGAAGTGTGCATGATTTCCGATCTCGCTTGGTTTAGGTTTTCCCTTCGGCTTCGGACGGACACTGACCCAGTCGCGAGTGCCCAGTCAAGGCACTTACCATAGCCGCCTCCGGGGAGTTGTCAAATAAAACTTTATAGATTTTATCACGATTTCAATTGCCGCGCGGCGGAAGACGATCCCCCTGGTCGGTGCGCCGAGTCCGCCTGAGGCGGATCGGTGCATTGCCGCACGACCAAGCAGCATCCGACGGAGTGTGGGGCGAAGTGTGCAGGCTTTGGTACGGGCTTCCAGCCCGCCCCCAAACGCCCTGGATTAATCCCAAGCCTGGGTTGCGGCGCCTCCGATTATGCCCCGGAAGGGTGCCTCAACTCCGGGCGGGGCGGCTCGCCGCACCCATGGGGTTGGCTTGATGAAATATTCAGGCTATATTGTGCAAAGTACGAGGCTAATCTGATTAATTCGTACGAATTCGGTCAATCGTTTCAATGTGCAAGGGAAATTGTCTATGATCATGAGTGTGGAGCAAATCCGCGAGTGCGGCAAGCTTGACTTCCAGGTGCCGACTTTGGGCGAATGCACGATCGATTCGCCTTTGGTGCATGCCGAGTTTGTCGACGAGGAGAATCGCATCTCCTATTTTCTCAAGAAGCGGCATGTCGAGCTTTGCCAGAGCGAGGGATTGGAGTTGCCCTCGTTCGAGCCGGCCGGTCCGCGGCCGCGGATTTTTCACGATCCCGCCTGGACGCGAGCCGCGATCGTGACTTGCGGGGGGCTGTGCCCCGGGATCAACGATGTGATCAAGTCGCTGGTCAACACCTTGTGGTACCGCTACCATGTCAAGACTATTTACGGGATCCGCTACGGTTATCGCGGACTGGTCGCCAAGTACAGGCTGCCGCCGATCCATTTGGATCCCGACGTGGTGGACACGATTCACGAGAACGGCGGTTCGATTCTCGGCAGTTCGCGCGGCCAGCAGTCGAACGAGGAGATTCTACAGACGATCGCGCGCATGAAGATCAATGTTTTGTTTACCATCGGCGGCGACGGTACCCAGCGGGCGACGCAGGAGATTTCCGAACTGGCTCAGAAGCGGGGTTTGCCTTTGAGCGTGGTCGGGATTCCGAAGACGATCGACAACGATCTGAATTTCATGGATCGCACCTTCGGCTTCGAGTCGGCGGTCTATGCCACCGGTTCGATCGTGACCAGTGCGCATGTCGAGGCGAAAGGGGTGCACAACGGGATCGGCCTGGTCAAGCTGATGGGGCGCGAGTCCGGCTTCATTGCGGCCTGCGCCTGCCTGGCCAATTCAGTGGCCAATTTCTGCCTGGTTCCCGAGGTGCCCTTCGATCTGGACGGCGAGAACGGTCTGCTCAAGGCGATCGAGCGGCGTTTGAAGATCAAGGATCACGCGGTGATTGTGGTGGCCGAAGGGGCGGGGCAGGATTTGTTCGAGGAGACCAAGACCTCCCGCGACGCTTCCGGCAATATCGTGTTCAACGACATCGGGCTGTTTCTCAAAAAACGGATTGGCGACTACTTGTTCGAGCAGGGGCATGAACACAGTATCAAGTACTTCGACCCCAGTTATATAATCCGCACGGTCTCGGCCCATGGCACCGACGCGGTCTTCTGTCTGCACTTGGCGGAGAACGCGGTGCATGCGGCGATGTCGGGCAAGACCGGGGTGGTGGTGGCGCACTGGCACGGGAATTTCATCCATGTGCCGGTGGGCTTGGCGGTCAGGGAGCGGCGGCGGATCAACCCCAAGGATCAGCTTTGGCAGAGTGTTTTGGGGGCGACTCGCCAGAACAATTATTTCTACGAATAGTCGGGAGTTCTATGTCGGGCGCGGCTCGCTGATGGCCGGGCAGTCGGTCGGTCTGGTCGGCGAGATCAAGCCGGTGGCCGCGATCATCGAGGAGCTGGCGCGGGACACGGGAACCGAACTGCGGCGGGTGCGCGAGGCTCTGGCCTGAGGCATCCCTGATTCGGACGAAGCCCGCGGCGGCTTTCGGCCGGGAACCGACCGGGCGGGATGGCGCCGGGGCTGCGGGTAAAAATTCAGTTGTGTTCCCCTTGGGTTAAGGAGTTGTGGAACTGTGACTCGACATGAAGAACGGCGGTTTGGTGTGGCGATGGTGGTTTCCGGCCCCAGCGGAACCGGCAAGACGACGGCTTGCCGGCAGCTGCTTCAGCGCGAGTCGGGGTTGCGTTTCTCGGTCTCCTGCACCACTCGTCCGTCTCGCGAAGGCGAAGTCGACGGACGCGACTATTGGTTCCTTGACGAAGCCCGGTTTCGCGCCAAGCTCCAGGGTTCCTCATTTCTTGAGCATGCCGAAGTTCACGGCTGTCGTTATGGCACTCTAAGGCGCGAAGTCGAGGAGCCGGTAGCCGCCGGTCGCGATGTGCTGCTCGATATCGATGTCGAGGGGGCTCGCCAGGTGCGCCGCAATACCGAAAACACCAGCCTGGCCGGGCTCGTGGTCTATGTCTTTTTCGCGCCGCCTTCTTTGCGCGAGGTCGAGCGACGGCTGCGGGGACGGGGAACCGAGGGCGAGACCGTCCTGGCCCGGCGTCTGGGCAATGCGCGGGCGGAGTTGGCGGTCTGGCGAAACTACGACTACCTGGTGGTCAATCAGGACTTGACCCGGGCGGTCGACGATTTGCAGGCGATCCTGCGGGCCTCGCGCTGTCTGGTCGCGACCTGTCGGGAAGAACCTTGGCAGGGAGATTGAGATGAGAATGCGGGCACAGGAAGAAAGCGGGTCGCCCCGACCGGCCGTGGCCTTGGGGGTCAGCGGCTCGATTGCCGCCTACAAGAGCGTCGAGCTGGCCAGCCGGCTGACCCAGGCCGGGGTGGATGTGCATGTCTTGATGACGGGAAACGCGACCCGGCTGGTGGCGCCCCTGACCTTCATGACGGTTTCGCGGTTCCCGGTGACTGTCGATCTTTGGGAGATCGACAATTGGCGGCCGCAGCATGTGGCGCTGGCCGAGCTGGTGGATTTGTTGTTGGTGGCGCCAGCCACGGCCAACTTCCTCGGCAAACTGGCGGGGGGAATAGCCGACGACGCGCTTTCCACCTTTGCCCTGTCGTTCGACGGGCCGGTGATGGTGGCGCCGGCCATGAACCCGCGGATGTGGGCGCACCCGGCGGTGCGCGACAATTGTCGTCGGCTGGCCGAGCGTGGCGTGCGGTTTGTCGG
>SLSR01000105.1 GCA_007130365.1 Lentisphaeria bacterium | reverse complement strand
GGGAAATCGCCGCCGGCATCCCCGCCACCGCCGACTGCCGCATCATCGAAGATCGCGGCCAGGCCATCCGACAGGCGATTCAGGACGCCCGCTCCGGCGACCTGATCCTGATCGCCGGGAAGGGACACGAGGACTATCAGACTGTCGGCGCGAAGCGGCTTTTCTTCGACGACCGGGAACAGGCGCGGCAGGCTCTGGCCTGATTAATTCAGGCGAATTCGGCCATGCGTTTTAGGATTGAAGGTTTGGCGACCGGATGACCAGGTGACTGAATGACTCGACGGAAAGAGCATGGCCAGACCGTGTCACTTCCAGCATCCGGTCATCTCGTCATCTGGCCATTTAAGCCGTAAAGCGAAACAGGAAACAAAACATGATCTTCAGTTTTCAAGAACTCGAAGAAATCACTCGCGGCGAATGGCGCGGCGCTCCTCTGCCCGCCGGTCTTCAGGGTGTCTTCTCGATCACCGACGACAGTCGGCAGGCGCAGGCGGGCGACCTGTTCGTCGCGATCTCCGGCACTCGAACGGACGGTCATCACTACCTCGACACCGCGATCGGCAACGGGGCCGTCGCCGCCTGCGTCGGCAAACGGCGCAAAGCGGCCAAGCGCGACGACCTGCCCCTGCTCTGCGTGGACAATCCGCTCAACGCCTTCCACGAACTGGCGCGGGCCCATCGCCGCCGCTTTCCCGAAGTCGAAGTCGTCGGGATCACCGGCAGCAACGGCAAGACCAGCGTGCGCTGCATGCTCACCGCCATTCTCGAAAACGCCTGGCCCGGCCGCGTGCTGAGCACGCTGGGCAATACCAACAACCACTTCGGAGTGCCGCGCAACCTGTTGCGCATGACCCGCGAACATCGAGTGGCGGCACTCGAGATCGGAACCAGCCAGCCGGGAGAAATTGCCCAGCTCACCCGCCTGATCCGACCGCGCATCGGCGTGATCACCAACATCGGCCCGGCCCACCTGGAAAACTTGGGCGACACCCTCGGCGTGGCCATGGAAAAAGGCTGTCTGCTGACCGGCCTTCAGGGGAAAGATCCGGTCGCGATCATTCCGGAACAGACCGAGCATGTGGAAATCCTCCGGCAGATCGTCGGATCGCGCCGGCTCCTGACCTTCGGCCGCGAAGCCACCGCCGACATTCAGGCAGTCTACGGCGGCTGCCGCGCAAACCAATGTCGCCTGACTCTGCGCTGGCCGAAATCCGATCGTGAAATCGATCTGACCTGGAGCGTCGGCGGCCGGCACCAGGCACTCAATGCGGCGGCCGCGGCGGCCGCCGCCACCGCGCTTGGCCTGGATCCCGAAACCATTGCCCGGGGGCTGCGACAAACCGCCCTGCCCGCCATGCGCATGCAGATTCAGGAAATCGACGGACGCCACTGGGTCAACGACGCCTACAACGCCAACCCCGAGAGCATGCGCTCGGGAATCGAATGGTTCTTCGAGCTGACCGAAGGCGTGGAAGAGGAACGCTGCCTGCTTATCCTCGGCGACATGCTGGAACTCGGCGACGACGCCCTGGCCGAGCACACCCGCCTCCTGCAATGGGTCGCCGCCCGCTTCCCCGCCGTCAACATCCTGCCAACCGGCCAACTCATGACGCGGGCCGCCCAGGCCTGCGGAATGCGCGGCTTCGAAAGTGTGGAGCAGACGCACCGCGAACTGCGCCAAAGACGGCGCCTCGCCTCCTGGATCTTTCTCAAGGGTTCGCGCGGCATCGAACTGGAAAGACTGATGGAGCTTGAGCATAGCCTGTAGGTTCGCAAACGCAGGTGCGCCTCCGAAGCAGGACAGACCTCGGTTTTTTGCACATAAGCAGGAGTTCTGGAATTCGGGCGCGAACGGGGATGTCAACCCGGTCGGCTGTCGACCGGCGGCTGCCGCAGTGTGCTGCCGACACAGTGCATCCTTGGAGTGCGGCGGCCGCTCGGTTTTTTGGGGGGGGAAGACATCGGACAAAGTGCCGGGGGCGAAGTGTTTGCGAAGACGGCGGTTAAATTTTTCGGAGTGGACTCAGGCTTCGACCGTTTGCCATTGCCCCGCCCCAGCCTTATGTTACTGTCTTTAATCCGCAATAGAATTGACGATCCGCAACCATGCGCAAAGACCGGGTTCGGCTACGCCATCGGCCAGCCCGCCAAAACCGGGCAGACAAGGGAGAATTCTCGATGAATGTCAAACTGCAAGCCATTTTCGCCCGCCGCAGCGTCCGCCGCTTCCTCGACTGTCCCGTCGAGGAAAGCCATGAGCGCGACCTGCTGGAGGCCGCGATGGCCGCCCCTTCGGCCTGCGGCAAGGATCCCTGGCGGTTTTTCGTGGTTCGTAGCAAGCCGTCCTTGAAGGAGATCGCCGCCGCCCTGCCGAACGGCGGGTTTCTGGCCGAAGCACCGCTTGGCCTGATGGTTTGCGGCGACCTCGAGCACGCCCATGCAGGAGAACTGTCGTACCTGCTGCAAGACTGCTCGGCCGCCATCGAAAACATCCTGCTGGCGGCCGCCATGCTTGGCCTGGGCGCCTGCTGGCTCGGAGTGCATCCGCGCGAGGATCGGGTCGACTTCATGCGCCGCTTTTTTCAACTGCCCGACTCGGTCGTGCCGGTCGGCGCCATCGCGATCGGCTGGCCGGTCGAGACACCGGCGCCGAGAACCCGCTTCAACCCCGATTTTGTACACCGACACCATTGATTCAAAGGCTCGTGCTCCAGGCCGAGGCCGCCGTGCGGAACCACCCTGCGAACCGGCGGCAGCCAAACCATAATACAATGCCATGCAGCAGGAACTGACAATCGAAGAAGGCAAATCCCTGCACCGGGGCGACCAAGCGACGACAACCCTCGGTCGCGACAAGGTTCGCGGGGAGGCGCTGCGCATCGTCTTTGCCAGCGACGACGGCGAGTACACGGTGCTGCGCCTGCTCGAGGACGGCGGTCGGGAGATCACCCTGGTCGGGGCTCTCGGCGGCGTCCTCGAAGGCCAGGATGTCGAGGCGGTCGGGCGCTGGGAAAAGCACAAGGATCACGGACTTCAGTTCCGCGTGGTTTCCTGTCGGGCGATTCTGCCGCACAGCGAAACCGGCGTCCGGCGCTACCTGGCTTCCGGGGTCATTCCCGGCATCGGCCCCAAGCTGGCGGAGCGCATCGTCGACCGCTTCGGGACGGAGACTCTCGACATTCTGGAGAATCGCAGCGTTCGCCTGCGCGAGATCCCCGGCCTCGGCATGAAGCGGGTGGGCCAGATCCGCCAGGCCTGGCAGAAGCATCGCGACCAGCGCGACACCTTTATTTTTCTTCAGGGGCTGGGGCTGGGCCCGGGTGCCTGCAACCGGATTCTCGCCCGCTACGGCCGGTCGGCGATTGAAATGGTCAAGAGCAATCCCTACCGCCTGTGCGGCGATGTCTGGGGAGTCGGCTTCCTCACCGCCGACCGGGTTGCGGCCAACCTCGGAATCGAAAAGGACAGTCCGATACGCCTGGCCGCCGGTCTCGCCTACACCCTGCAAAAACTGGCCGAGGACGGCCACACCTGCTACCCCAAGGGCAGGCTGATCGAGAAGGCCGCCGAACTATTGCAGGCCGAAGCGCCCGCGGTCGAAACCGGGCTGCGGCGAGCCACCCTTGACGGCGCGGTGCTGGTCTCGCGACAACCGGCTCCCGAACTCGACGACCTGGCGGTCTGCGAGCGCCATCTGTTCCAGGCCGAAAGCGCGGTCGCCGAGATCCTGGCAAAGTTTCTGGCGCTGCCGGAGCCGGCTCTGTTCCGCGGCAAACTGGAACTGCGCGGCCCCGACATGGAATTGCTCAACGACCTGCAGAAGCAAGCCGTGCGCCAGGTTTTCTCATCCCGCCTCAGCATCATCACCGGCGGCCCCGGAGTCGGCAAGACCACGGTGGTCGGGCACATTGTCCGACTGGCGCGTCAACTGCGCAGGAAAGTGCGGCTGGCGGCACCCACCGGGCGAGCCGCCAAGCGCCTCGGCGAAAGTTGCCGAATCGAGGCAAAAACCATCCACCGCATGCTGCGCTGGGATCCGCAGAAGCGCGAATTTTCCTACAACGCCGACCGCCCGCTGAACTGCGACCTGTTGATTGTCGACGAAGTTTCAATGCTCGACATCGAGCTAATGCGCAGCCTGCTGGCGGCCTTGCCGCTGGACAGCCACCTGCTGTTTGTCGGCGACCGCGACCAATTGCCCTCGGTCGGCCCGGGCAGCGTACTGCACGACCTGATCGTCAGCCGCCGAATCCCGGTCACCCACCTCACCGAAATCTATCGACAGGAGGAAGGCAGCCGCATTGTGTTCAATGCGCACGCCCTCAACCACGGCCGGTTTCCCGACCTGAGCCCTCGCGAACCCGAAACGACCGCCGACTTCTACTGGATCGAGCAGAACGACCCGGATCGGGTCAGCGAAATGATCGGCGCCATGATCGCGGAACGCATCCCCGCCAAGTTCAACTTCGATCCGATGTCCGATGTGCAGGTGCTGGCGCCGATGAACAAGGGCGGCTGCGGCACCATCGCGCTCAACCAGAAACTGCAAGCCGTCCTGAACCCCGGACCCAAGCCGGAACTGAGCTTCGGCGACCGCCGGTTCCGCCTGGGCGACCGGGTGATGCAGATCGTCAACAACTACGACAAGGGGGTGTTCAACGGCGAGCTCGGGCAGATCGTCGAGGTCGAGCTCGAGAACAGCCGGCTGCTGGTCGCCTTCGACGTCGGCAATGTGGAATACGAGAAGATCGACCTGGACCAGCTCAAGCTGGCCTACGCGGTCACCGTCCACAAGTCTCAGGGCAGCGAATTTCCCGTGGTCATTATGCCGTTGCTGACCCAGCACTATATTATGCTGCAGCGCAACCTGGTCTACACCGGCATGACGCGGGCGCGGCGACTGCTGATCATGATCGGCAGCCGCAAGGCTCTCGGCATCGCGATCCGCAACGACCGCCCGGCTCTTCGCCACACCCGGCTTGGCGCCTGGCTGGCCGAGCCGGCTCGCCTGCAAGCCGAGTTCGCCCCGTAGACTGACTGTTCATGCGAATTCGGCCATGAGTCATTATATGGGCTTGGACATCCCGTGTTGAGGGTTGGATATTGAAACAGGCGGCAAACTTGACCTCTTTAGTTAATCAGGCTAGACATCCGAAGGGAATCATGACCATCAGACACGACGACATCTGGTACGCGGCCCGACACACCCGCATCATCCACCGCCCGGACAAGAAGGTGGAGACCTTCGGCGAAACCTCGGTTCACTACTTCCTGGTTTCCGAATTGCTGGACTCGGTCGGCCAGGTGCGGGTGCGCGAAGGCCTGATCGAAGCCCGCCGACCGCGCCTGATCACTCCGGGCTACCTGATCCGGCGGCTGACCGAAAACTTCGGCCGCGAGGCGGAGCGCTACGGCGAATGGCTGGTCGCCAGCGGCGAGGCGGTGCGCCTGCTGGAGTATGGATTGAGCTTCAACAAGCGGGAATGCAGCGAGCAGATCGTGGCCGGCGATCCGGCCACGGTGGCCGGCAATATCCTGAAGGAAAAGAACGCCGCGGCGGACGATGCCTATGGCCTGATCATCGGGGTCGACGACTTGTGGGAAGTCTCTCTCCTGCGCTTCGCCTCGCAACTGATCCAGGAGTCGCTGCCCCGCAACCTTCAGGAGCTGGCCGGACGCGGCCTGCTCGACGCCTCCGGCCAATCCGAAATCCCGGCCGGCATCCGGGTCGAAATCGAAAACGACTTTCACGCCGCCCGCGGCAACCGCAAAAAAATCAAACAACTGGGACGCAAGCTGCAAGAGTTCGGCGTCTTTCGGGAATACGAAGACCGCCTGTACCGCATGCTGCGAGACTTGCCGGACTTCGACGACCATTGAAACTGACGGAGAGCGCCATGAAAGAACTGATCGAAAAAGCGGCCATCCTGATGGAAGCCCTGCCCTATATTCAACAATTCCGCGACAGCATTGTGGTCGTCAAGTTCGGCGGCAGCGCCATGGAGTCGGAGGAGCGCCGGCGCAGCATCCTGCGCGACATCGTGTTCATGGAGTGCGCCGGCATGCGCCCGCTGATCGTCCACGGCGGCGGCAAGGCGATCAGCGCCCGCCTGCGGGAGGCCGCGATCGAAACCCGCTTTATCGACGGCCTGCGGCACACCTGCGGCCGCAGCGTCGAAGTGGTCGACCGCGTGCTGCACCGGGAAGTCAACGCCAACCTGGTCGAAATCATGCGCGAATTCGACGGCAAACCCTTCGCTCTGTCGGGCAAGAATGTATTGCGGGCCGAACCGATCCAGGGCACAGACAAAGAAACCGGCGCCCCCCTCGACCTGGGCTTTGTCGGCCGCGTGGTCAACGTCGACACCGAACAGATCAAATGGGTGCTCGACCGCCGCGAGGTGCCGGTAGTCACGCCCCTGGCCCGCGACATGAGCGGCAACGTCTACAACATCAACGCCGACATGGCGGCCTGCAAAATCGCGGCCGAGCTGCAGGCCCGCAAGCTGGTCTTTCTCAGCGACGTCCCCGGCGTTCTGCGGAATCCGCAGGCCGAGGACAGCCTGATTTCAACCATTCGCCTGGACCAGGTCGAAGAACTGATCGAACAGGGGGTCATCGCCGGCGGCATGGCGCCGAAAGTCCGCAGCGCCGCCGAAGCCCTGCGGGCGGGCACCGAAAAAGTCCACATGATCGACGGTCGCGTGCAGCACTCGCTGCTGCTCGAAATCTTCACCGACCGCGGCATCGGCACCCAGCTTGTGCATTGAACGGCATTAGACCATACAGAGAAATCTGTGGGCTGGCGGCAAAATGAGACAACCGCGAATACCCTCCAGTGCGACAGAAGAATATAGTCGGCAGGCAAGTTGCCTGACCGCATTGACCCAGAAAAGGAAACCGACATGTCCAGAACAAACATTCGCGACCGGGCCGCCGGTCAAGTCCTGATCTCGGACGGCGGCTGGGGAACTCTCCTGCAGGAGCGCGGACTGCGGACCGGCGAATGTCCGGAGCTGTGGTGCCTGCGCCATCCCGAGCGGGTAGAGGCGGTGGCCGCCAGCTATGTCGAAGCCGGTGCCGAACTGATCCAGACCAACAGCTTCGGCGGCAACCGCTACAAGCTGGAACTCTACGGCCTGGCCGGGCAGACCGCGGAAATCAACCGCCGGGCCGCCGAACTGTCGCGCCAGGCCGCCGGCCGGCAGGTTCTGGTTCTCGGCTCGGTCGGGCCGACCGGCAAAATGCTGCTGATGGGGGAGGTCGACGAAGACGACCTGTACGCCGCCTTCAAGGAGCAGGCGCAAGCCCTGGCCGACGGCCAGGCCGACGCGATCTGCGTGGAAACCATGAGCGCCCTCGACGAAGCCGCTCTCGCCATTCGCGCCGCCCGCGAAAACACGGATCTCGAGGTGGTCGCCACCTTCACCTTCGAGAAGAGCGCGCATTCCGGCGAATATCGCACCATGATGGGAGTGACGCCGGCCGAGGCGGCTCGCGGCGCCCTGACGGCCGGCGCCGACATTGTCGGCAGCAACTGCGGCAACGGCTTTGCCGGCATGGTCGAGATCGTGCGCCAGATGCGCGGCGCGATCGACCCGGCCGTGCCGATCCTGGTTCATGCCAACGCCGGGCTGCCCCGCCTGGTCGACGGCCGCGAGGTCTTTCCCGAATCCCCGCAGTCGATGGCCGGGCGGCTGCCCGCTCTGATCGCGGCCGGCGCCAACATTGTCGGCGGCTGCTGCGGCACCACGCCGGCCCATGTCGCGGCACTCAAGGCCGCCCGGGATGCCGACAGGCGATGAAAGCCAAAAAGCCAAGCCATTTCGACCCCGAACGCCGGGCGCTCCAGCACTATCGGCCGCGGGTGCAGCCCGGGCGCCCCCGCTACGACATGCTGGACTGGGGCAGCCGGGAAGCGCAGATGGTTCGGTTCCAGGTGCTGACCCGCATCCTGCGCGGGATTCTGCCGGGACTGGCCGGGGAAGGCCGGCCGCGGCCGCGCCTGCTCGATGTCGGCTGCGGTTTCGCCGAGCTGGCCGACCACCTTGAGCAGGTCGGCCTGAAAATAGACTATGTCGGTCTCGACCTGTGCCCGGAGTTCGTGGCTGCCGCCAGGCAAAGGCACCCCGGCCTCGACCTGCTGATCGGCGACGCCTTCGGGCACCCCCCCTTCCCCGACGCCGTTTTCGACTTCGTCTTCTGCTCCGGCACCCTCAACCTGCGCATGGAGAATCACGACCGGTTCGTGCGCCGGGCGCTGGCCGCCATGCTCAGAGTCTGCCGCCATAGCCTGATCGTGAACTTTCTGCATCAGCGTGTCGTCGAGCAATACGAACACTGCCGGTACTATCTTCCGGAAACCGCGGCCGCGCTGCTGCCAGCCCAGACCGGGCCGGTCGAAATCATCGACGACTACCTGGAAAACGACTTCACCATGACCGTGCGAAAACCGCAAGCCGGGCTATGGTATCAAGGTGCATTCGCCTGAACCATTCAGACCAACTCCGGAAGGCCGCCAATGGATAATTTGAACTACGGCGTGGTGGGCAACGGCCGCAGCGCCGCCCTGATCTCGCAAAGCGGCTCCCTGGAATGGCTGTGCCTGCCCGACTTCAGCTCCAGCTCCTGCTTTGCCGCCCTGCTCGACCCCGACCGCGGGGGCTGTTTCGAACTGGCCTGCGACCCGCAAACCGAAATCACCCAGTCCTACCTGGAGCATACCAATATTCTGACCACCCGCTTCCAGACCCCGACCGGCGCCTTCGAAGTGCTCGACTTCATGCCGCGCTACAAGAACGACCGGCTCAACTATGTGTGGCCGCCCGACTTGATTCGCTATATTCGGCTGATCTCGGGACAGCCGCGCGTCCGCTTCATCTATCGTCCGGCTCTGCGCTACGGCGAACACGAAACCACCACCGAAGTCGGCGATCACTACATCAAAAGCTGGTCCAACGGCGGCAAGTACGAATCGATCTACCTGTACACCGACGTGCCCTTCGAGCCGGTCATGCAACAGCGCGAATTCACCATCGCCCGCAACCACTTCTTCCTGATCAGCTACAACCAGAAACTGCTGCATATCGACCTCGAATCGATCAATCTCGAGTTCGAGCGCACCAAGGTCTACTGGCTCGAATGGGTGGATCGGACAATCTGCTTCCGCCGCTACCGCGAGGAGATCATCCGCAGCGCCCTGACCTTGAAGATGCTGAGCTACCAGAAGAGCGGCGCCATTCTGGCCGCGGTCACCACCTCCCTGCCCGAGACCATCGGCGAAGTCCGCAACTGGGACTATCGCTTCTGCTGGATTCGCGACGCCTCGATGATCATTCGCGTGCTCACCGACATCGGCCACTACCATGCCGCCAAAAGATATTTGCAGTTTATCCTCGACGCCATCCCCTACAAGGACGAAAAGATTCAGATCATGTACGGCATTCGCGGCGAAAAGAAGCTGACCGAGCGCGAACTGCCCTGGCTCGCGGGCTATGCCGGATCGCGGCCGGTGCGGGTCGGCAACGCCGCCTATATGCAGAAGCAGAACGATATCTACGGCGTGCTGATGGATGTGCTCTACGAGTCCTTCACCATCTTTCGCAACGACCTCGAACAGGGCGAAGACCTGTGGACGGTCGCCCGCACGCTGATTCGCACGGTCGAAAAAAACTGGCGCCTGGCCGATATGGGGATCTGGGAATACCGTTCGCAGAAGCGCCATTTTGTCTTCTCGAAAACCCTTTCCTGGGTGGCGCTCGACCGCGGAGTCAAGATGGCCTGCTTCCTCGGCAAGAAGAACTATGCCGAACAATGGGCGAAAGTGCGCGACCAAATCCGCGATGACATCATGGAAAAAGGCTGGAACCCCCGGCTCGGCGCCTTCACGCAAGCCTATGAGAACGAATACATGGATGCGGCCAACCTGCTGATGGCCAACTATGGATTCATCGAGCCGACCGACCCCAAGTATGTCTCGACCGTCGAATGCATCCAGAAAAGACTGTGCCGGGACGGACTGCTCTACCGCTACCGCAACGAAGACGATTTCGGCATCCCCTCCTCGGCCTTCACCGTCTGCTCGTTCTGGCTGGTCAAGAGCCTGCACATGATCGGCCGCAAGCGGGAGGCGCGGGAACAGTTCGAACAACTGCTTGGCTATGCCAACCACCTCGGTCTGTTCAGCGAGGATCTGGATTTCGAAGACAAACGCCTGCTCGGCAACTTCCCCCAGGGGTATTCGCACCTGGCTCTGATCGACGCGGCCATTCAATTGTCGGACACCGAAGTGGAGGAGGACGAGAAGATCATCTGCCGCATGGAGCACGGAAGACACCCAACCTGACTATTCATGCGAATTCAACCATGCGTCCGAGGGCGGAGGGGGTTGTAATTTGTAATGTGTAATG
>SLSR01000045.1 GCA_007130365.1 Lentisphaeria bacterium | reverse complement strand
TCAGGTTCTTTCTCACTTTGAGTGGGTAGCTTGTTTCAATTCACATTCAGAAATGATGCATTTAGCAACCCATTCGTTTTGAGAAAGAGCCGGGAATCAGAACTCCTCACAACGCGCAAGCAAACCCCCCGAACCCAGTCCGTTGTCGCTGTCGTAATCGCTTTCGCAACCGAACCCCGGCGATGACGGCTGCGACAACCGCTTCGCCGACCGCGACAACGGTTTTATGGCCTTCAACTTGCGCGACCTTTAAGGTTGAGGCACTGAATTCTAGGGAATCTGTTTCAGGATAGAATCGCGGCTTCTGCGCGCAGAACTTCGGCCACTTGACCGTAGGGCACCTGCGGCAAGGCGCCATCGGCCTGGGCGGCCAGCGCCGCTCCGGTTCCGGCCGCCTGCCCAGTCGCCATTGATTGCGCGATATAGCGAATGCAGGTGATCATTTTGGTCTCGCAGGAAATGCTTCGTCCGGCCAGGGCAAGATTGTCCAGCCCCTTGGCGACCAGGGCGCCCCAGGGAATGGGTCGGGTGCCCGATACCGGTTTGCGCCAGCCGGCCGCGAAGCTTTTGGTCCCATGGTCGCCATAGCGTCTGATCCCGAGACCGACCGGCGCGGCGACCGGGGCGTTCTCATCGATGTCGCGCTGGCTGATGGTGGCCCGGCCAACGGCGGAACGGCCGGCTCTGACTCCGACAATCTCCGGCACATGCGCCAGGCAGGCATCCTTGAATTGCGGGAATTCACTTTTGAACCAGGCAACTCCCTCCTCGACCTGTCGTCGCAACTCTCGATCCATGCGGGTAAGCTGGGCGCTGCATAAAGCGTCGCCGACCGTCGCCGTGTAGTTGATGTGGATCTTGCCGGGCTCGATGCACTGAAAGCCCATAAAGCGATCCTGGATGGCCAGCGGCACTCGCCCCTCCTCGACCAATTGCTGAAAGCGCTGGCTCACTGATGCGCGGTCGAAGTCCTGGACGCCGTCCAGATCGAACAGCAGAGTTTTGGTCATCACTTCGTCCGCTTCGCCAATTCGCACTTCACCGCCGGCGCGCCAGGCAAGATGGGCGTCGCCGGTGGCGTCGACAAAGGTTTTCGCCCGGATCAAAGCCGGCCCCTCGACTCGGTCGACGGCGGCGGCGGCGAGCCGGTCGCCTTTTCGCAAGGCGCCAATCAGGCGCGTGTAGAACCATGCCTCGACTCCGGCTTCCGCCAGCATTTCACTCATTTCAACGCGTAGGCCGTTTACCTGGGCGACCACATCGCGAACCAGCTCGCGATCGCCGACCGGTTCATCTTCAAGATGGCCACGACTCCGATGCATTCGGGCTTTGTCCTGGCGGCTCAGGCGGCGCACCAGTTGGTCGGCAATGCCTCCGACAATCTGCCGGCCACCCATCGACAATCCCATGATGTGCGGGCAATTGCAGTGAGTCGCGACCCCGCCGGGCGAGGATGCCTGGTCGACCAGAATCACGCGGGCGCCCTGGCGGCCGGCCGCGACGGCGGCCGCGAAACCGCCTGGGCCGCCGCCCGCCACCAAAACGTCGCATTCGCCGACGGTCGGCCATTGTTCGGGCGGCTGAAAGAGCGGCGAGAGAAATTGGTTCATGGGCTCTGGCTCCCTTGCCGAGGTGTGCGGAATAGTCTGTACTTTCCCCAGCGTCAAACGATATCGAACAACGTCAAGGGTGGTCGTCCGCTATCGCAATCCGATAATTCAGTCCAGGCAACAATGCACCTGGTCGGTAATTCCTGAATCCGTGAGAAAGTTGATGTAATGTGTATTTACCATAGCTGTCTCAATGTAGTTTGCCAGTGCCGGGTCGGTTCGCAAGCCGACAGCGAAAGGGGGAAATTGCCGACGGCGAACCTTGCTTGGTCTTTCTGCCTGTTGGAAAATGAAGGTTTTCGGCTATCTTAATCGTCGTAACCATAAATCGCGCCCGCAAATTTTCAATGCACTAATCGGCAAGTTGTCAAGGATTGCCCAATGGCCGAAATTCATCCGTTCCAAGCGGTGGTTCCGCAGCCGCAAAATGCCGCCAGGGTGGCCAGCCCCCCCTACGACGTGGTTTCCCGCGACGAGGCCAGGGCTCTGGCGGTCGCCAATCCGCTTTCCTTCCTGAGGGTTTTGCGGGCGGAAATCGATTTGCCGCCGGAGGTCGATCCCGATGACGAACGGGTCTACGAACAGGCGCGCTCGACCTATCGCGACTTGCGCCGTCGGCAGATTCTCGTCCGCGAGCCGACCCCCAGGCTCTATGTCTATTCCCTGCAGGCGGGCGCTCATCGGCAAACCGGCCTGGCCGCATTGTGCAGTGTCGACGACTATCGCAACAACCTCATTCGCAAGCATGAGAAGACGCGTCCCGACAAGGAGGACGACCGGACTCGCCACATTCTCGCGCTGCGGGCTCAGACCGGCCTGGTCTTTCTGACCTGCCCCGACCGCGATGACTGGTCGTGCCACATGGCGGCGACCACTGCGACCCCGCCTTTGTTCGACTTCACGGCGGACGACGGAGTTCGCCACAGCCTGTGGCGCGTGGAACCCTCCCTGGAGCCTGAGTTTCGGCGTATTTTTGCCGAAATGCCGGCTCTCTACATTGCCGACGGCCATCATCGGGCC
>SLSR01000154.1 GCA_007130365.1 Lentisphaeria bacterium | reverse complement strand
TTTCGCCTTTGGCTTCGACCTTGCGAAGGATCATTCCCCCCGCCTCGCGGCCCAGCCTGAAACGATCAAAATGAACCCGCGCCAGATCCGGCAGAATCCGGGCAATGGAAGAACCGTAATCCTCGCAACTGCACAAGCCATAGTCGCGGCCCGCCAGCAACCCATTGCGCGCCATTTCAATATGCAGCCATGCCGCCATGTCCCCGTCATACGCGATCACGGCGGTGTCAGGTTCGAGTCCGCGGCGAATCCCGGGCAGATCAATATCCGAAAAATGGCAACTGGCGGCGATCACACTCTCCAGTTCCACGCCCGATTCACGGGACTGGTTCCGGACTCCGTCCCATCGCAGTTGCGCGCTGAAATGGTCGCCGACCGGGATAGGCGGAAACCCCGCGTACAACAACCGGCGGTAGCCTGCCGCCACTGCTTTTTCGGCGGCCAGCCGTCCGGCATGCTCCTCGTCCCGCCGGACACACCCGCGCTCCTGCCAGACATTTGCCTCCAGCCAGAGCAAGGGAATGTCGAGTGAATACAGTAGCTTTTCCGTGACCGAACAATCCAGCTTGCCAATAATCACCAGCCCGTCGATCAGCCGCTCGCTGAAGATACGCGACTGACCGCCGGAATCTCCATCGACATCATAGACATTGATCAGGCTCATCATATAATTGTGCTTCTGCAGCCGGGCGTTAATTCCCAGCAGAAGCTCGAAGACCGAATGGTTGTAGGAGACATGCTCCGGGTCGCTGCCGGCAGTGTTGATCAGGAGAACGCCGATGTTCTGCATGGTACGCCGAAAGACCGCTTTGGCGGCGCCGTTGGGGCGATAGTTCAAGCGCCTGGCGACATCAAGTACGCGCTGGCAGGTTTCCTCGCGGTACAAATGCTGAAGATTCCCCAGGACCCCGCTGACCGTCTGCCGCGAAACTCCGGCCTGTCTGGCAACTTCTCTAATTGATACCGTCATGCCTTTGCCCCAATAATTCAACCATGCTTGACACGTCACAAAAATAGTTCAAAGAAAATTTCATTGTGCATCCAAATACATATTCCTTGCCGAACTCCACGTAATCTAACCATCTTTTTCGGCAACGCAAGCGTTTTTTGGAAAAGAAGGGCAATGCGTCAGTTAAAGGTGCAGCGCTTGGAACACACAACCGGAATACGATAACAGCGACGCGAACGGCCTGCCTGCAGCGCGGCGGCGCAGGCAGGTGGACGATTTGAGCGACTCGTTGCCCGTTCTCGCTTGCCACGCCGTAGGCTTTTGCGAAGGCGGGTCGCCGTTCTCGCCTGTCCGCCGTGGCGGATCAATCGACACGAATTTCCCACCGTGCCCTATCTCATGGCGCCGGATGCCGCGATTTCCGCCGCCATGCGATAGAGCGCTATGCTGCGCTGCTGCCAGCGCTGCGGATGGTCGTGTTGAATCCAACTGTTGAAGTGGAAGAAATAAGCGGGCACATAGGAGGTTTCACCAATGCGCCGGTCCAGCAGCTCCTGGATGCGGGCCGTGCGCCCCTGGTCAAGGCGGCCGGATGCCCGGGCGCGCTGCAGGAAGGCGATGACTTCCGCCTCCTGAACCGCCTCGCGGAGCACTTCAAACCGTTGGCTGGTATGAACGCGTCCATTGCGCACCCAAAGGAGGTTTTTGGTGCCGAAATCCGCCACCCCGCCGCGCACATTCACTCCGCGACCCCAACTGCGGCCGAAGTCGGCGCCCATGCGCCCGAAACCGGTATAGCGGGTATACATCGCCCTTTCGGGGAGGAGGCGGAAGGAGAATGGGGGGAAATAGCCTTCGAGAAAATGGTAGTGGCAATGGGCACGGGGGTTGAGCGCATGGACAGCGCCGTCCGGACGATCCCAGCCACTGGGGAATATTTCCGACTGGGCGCGCACCCGCTGGTGAATGCCGCCGGCAATGTGGCCGGAGCGAATCCAGTACACGTCGGGCGCATGTTGCGCCATCGCATCAATCAGCCACCCCTGCGGCGGATGATCCCAGTAATGGCCCCAGTGCAGGACATCCTCCCAGCCGCGCCGCCGGAATTGCTCGACGGCATGCCGGGCAAGTATCCCGTAGAGATGCCGGTGCTCCAGCAGGTCCACGCCCTCGTCGCGGTCGGTGAACAGCACGGTATTGGATTCATCCATCTGAAAGCGCCCGCCTCCCAGCCGCTGGTCGAGGCCGCCGCCCTGCATGACTACCAGGCTGACCGCGCGCGGTTTCCCCAGCGTGTCGGCCACCAGGTCGAGATAGCGGTTCATCAGCGAGAAGTCGAGCCGGACATTTTCCGTGGCCGGATCGCCGGACCAGCGGACCATGGCATCCGATTCGTTGCCGAACTCGGTGAACTGCAGTACCGGGATGTGAACGACATCGGCGCCGATGCGCCCGAGATGGGACAGGCTCTGCCTGATCAAATCCCAGTGCGCTTCGGACCACAGCTCGACGCCTGCGGTATGGGCCAACCCATAGGGTGCCTGTTCGATCCAGACATCGGCGGCGAAATCGGCGGGAGCCGGCAGGTCGAAGGCCTCGACCCGCAGCAGCACCGGGATTTCGGCGGGCACCTGGCCGGCGGCCGTGACGGTAACCTTGCCCCGGTACACGCCCGGGGCGGCCCCGGCC
>SLSR01000044.1 GCA_007130365.1 Lentisphaeria bacterium | reverse complement strand
TCGGCGGCGCGATCATCAGCATCCTTCTTTTTCAAAATCGGAATTTGATGCGGAACCGGGCCGACACCATGGCCGAAGGCATGGCGGACATGGTGCGCAGCCTCGACCGCGAAAGCCAGACCGGAGTCGCGTCACGAGTCACTTTCCAACCCCGGGATCAGGAAGCCGACTCCGGCACCCTGAGCTGGCAGCAATACTTGGAGGATCGCCCGGACTTCACCAGCCTCAACAATGCGACTGAAGCCGCCGAGAACCTGGCTAAACAGATCAATGACCAGCGCAACCACCTGGCCTTGAAGCTGGCGGAAGCGGCCGAAATCCTGGGTCACGACCAGGACGGCTTGCCGCGGCGCCTGAGCAATGCGGATCCGAACCAGTATGAAACGCAAGCCCAGGCCATCATCCGCCTGACCCGGGCGGTGGAGGCCAGAGCCGGCGATATGATCGACGCCCTGGTCTCGATCGGCAGCGCGGCCGATGTCACGGTTCAGCGCAACGAATTCACCCGCCGCCGCCAGGAGCGCGATATCGACGGCAACCTGGTGGCCGGAGACTTCGAGCACCAGCCGCAAGTGCGCCGGGTGCAGGATGCGGTTCGCGACCTGGCCGCCGCCCGCAGCGAATATCAAGGTGCCCTAACCGAGGCGATCAGCCAAATCAGCGCCCACCAATGGTCGGTAACCCCGGCCGCCGTGCGCGACCGTGCCGACTACCAGCGGGCTCTGGCCAATATGACCAACGACTTCAACCAGATCAATGCCGAACTGATTCGTTCGGCTCAGCGCCAGGAAGCTCTCGAGCAAACCCAGGCAGAACTCACCGCCGCCCGCAACCGCCTGCAGCAATTGACCGGGGAAAGGGATCAGCTTATCCAGCGCTTGGGAATTGTGCGGGATGAAGGACGCGACGAAGTCGAGCGTGACGACGAGCCGACAGTCGATCCGACCGGCGTGCAGGAGCGCTTCCCCCGCGATACCCGCGGACGGGTTGTCGAAGTCAACCCACGATTCGGCTTCGTCATTATCGACCTTGGCCACCAGGACAAGGTGGGCAGGGGGCTGCAACTGCTGGTCGACCGCGACGGCCAGTTCATCGCCCGCCTGGAGGTGACCGAGGTTCGCGAGAACACCGCGGTGGCGGATGTCGTCCCGCGCATTATGATCGACCAAATCCAAGCCGGCGACCAGGTGATCAGCCCCTAGCCTGATTAATTCATGCGAATATAGGGGTCATCTTTGCGATCCTTGCGTTCTTTGAGGTTGATTTGTCTTCTTTGCAATTAACCGCAGAGAGCGCAGAGAACGCAAAAAAGCCAGGCACGTCCAACCGCCATTCGGTGATTGCAAATATTTTTGTGCTTTTTGTGGCTATTCTTATTCTACGACAAACTGGGCTCGTTAATTATTCAGGCTAGGGCGCGGCCAGACCTCCGGAACCGGCAACAGCCCCACACCGGAACAATGTCGGCCAATCGGGTTTCTGAGTATTTGGAAATATTGGCGACAAGCATGAAAAAACGGAACCATAAACTATACGCGAGAACGATTGTGGGCTTTATGCTGGTGATCGGACTGATTGGGATGCTCTCCGGATGTGCCACTGTCGACTCGCCCCAGGACGGGGGCAACCTGCCCTGGAACTCGCCCGCGCAGTGGGAAGGCTCGATGCCAATGGGCGCCCCCTATTGAGCGACCGCCGCAAGCCGGCACGGTTGTCTTCGTTATCTTCTGTTCAACATGAACAAGCAATAGCGCATGGCCGAATTCGCATGAATGAATGAATCAGGCCAGAAGTCCCATGACTAAGCAAAGGGCATTTTCCCATTCCCGCCATTGGTTCTGTCGCGCGACCGGAACAGTCTGCCTCTATCTCTCTCTGGCAATCCCGCTCTCCGGACAGGCCGATCTGCTCAAGGGCTTCGGCCAGGACAGCGAAATTGTGCGCCGCGAAACCGAATTCCCCTGCCTTCCCAGCCCGCCGCCACCACCGCCGCCGGCTCAGCATTCGGGTGCCGAGGGACTGCCGCCCCTGCCCCTGCCCGTCGTTCCCCTGCGCCGCACCGAAAAGAAAAACCCGCCGCGACCGCCGACTTTAATCGCCCGGGTTCTTCCCGCCGACCAGAGCGGCTGGGCCGAACATTTCGGCAATACCGATCATCTCCTGCGGTGGATGGCGGAAACCATGAACCTCCATTTCAGCTCGATCAATCTGCCGGAGCGCGAACTTCCCGACAATGCCGACGAAATCCCCATCCTCTACCGAACCGGGCTGGAAGGCTTCTCGATGAACGAGCGGCAGCGGCTCGAATTGCGCCAATACCTTGAGCGCGGTGGAACCATCGTGCTCGACGCGCGTTGCGGACGCTGGAACTTCTTCGCCTCGGCCTTGCGCGAAATGCAGGCCGTATTGCCCGACCGACCGCTTTACCGACTCAACTTCGACCATCCGCTCTACCGCGCCTACTTCGATATCCGGCCGCCCGACCTCGCCTATCGCGAATACGCCAAACTGGCCGGCGCCCGCGACGGCATGCCCGGAGCCATCGGCATCGATATCGGATGCCGCACCGCCGTCTTCATCTTTCGCTGGGACATAAGCTCCGGATGGGATGGGCTGGCCGAGCAGCGAGCCCCGCACTGCCTGGGTTATACAGTGGAAAGCTC
>SLSR01000208.1 GCA_007130365.1 Lentisphaeria bacterium | reverse complement strand
GCGCGTCGTCCACGCCCCGTCCTCGCGGTCGCCGGCGGCCTGTCGCAACTCGCTGTGGACCCCGTTCTCCACACGCATGGTCCGATCGTCCAGGAAGGTCACCTCGCAGTTGATGCCGTTGCCACCGAGGTACACCAGCCGACCACCGCGCTCGGTCACCCAGGCCTTGAGCTTCTCGTACATGCTCCGTGTCCAGTACTCCGGATGTGTGCTGATGACCAGGACCCGGTAGTCCTCCAGGGACAACTCGTCCCGGTTGAACTGGGTCTCGCCATAGAGGTCGAAGGCGAAGCCTTCACGCTCCAGCCACCCGAGCAGACGCCACTCGCCGGGTGCGACATGCTCACCACCCCGCCGCGTGATGGGATCGGTGATGCGGTCGTCGCGCCCGATGCGGTTGTGCGGCTCGGGCCGGTCGAAGGACAAGGGGTCGTAGTGCTCGTGCTCCCAGGAGCCGAGCTCCGGATCCGGGAACCACACCCCCTCCTGACGGGTGTTGACCGCCGGTGCAGCGGGCAGACGGGCGGGGGCGATGTAGTTGCTACGGCCTCCGAAGTCGTTGTAGGCACACCAGGTGATGTCGGAGGCGAGCACCGCCATCGGGGCCGTGGGCTCGGCGGGGGACACGACCAGGGGGAACGAGGTGAAGACACCACTCAAGGTGGTCAGGTGGAACCAGTAGAGCCCGGAGCGTTGCGGTGCGACGACGGTCCAGCGCGGATGGGGAGGCGCGACGAACCCGAGCTCATTCCAGGAACACCCCAGTGCGGCGACGTCACCGTCGGGGAGCAGCTGCAGGTTCCGCCGATGACCTCGGCGGTTAAAATCGACGGTAAAAAGCTTTACGAACTGGCTCGCAAAGGTCGCGAAGTCGAGCGCCCGCCGCGCTCGATCGTGATTCACGACCTGGAAATCGCGGAGGTGCGACTGCCGGATGTCGAGTTTCTGGTGCATTGTTCCAAGGGCACCTACATCCGCACTCTGGCGGCCGACATCGGGCGGGAGCTGGGGTGCGGGGCTCATGTCGACCGCCTCAGGCGGCTGCGCAGCGGCCCGTTCCAGGTCGAGGACGCTTTCTCCATGGAACAGATCAAGCAGTGGGAGCGGGAAGATCTGTTCGCGGCCATGATTCCATTGGCGAAAGTCGCGGATCTGTTGTCCCCGCAATAGTTGGCAAAATCAGGTGCTTTTGGCATAAGCAAGTGGTCAGGCGGCCAACTTGGCTGGCCAATTCTTCAGGTTGGCCGCAGGACGAATGGCCGTGGTTCTCTTGGCATAACAGGCAGGGTTCGGGAATGCTGGTTGCCCCCTCTCTACAGGAACTTGCGCAAAGCCGCGGCGCGGCCCGGGTGGCGGTGGCCTGCGGCGTTTTCGACGGGGTTCACCGCGGACACCGCAAAATCCTGCGCAGTCTGCTTGAGCTGGCCTCGGCCAAGGGCGCGATCCCGACCGTGCTGACCTTCGATCCGCATCCGCGTTCGGTGCTGGCGGCTTTCGGCTCGCCGCCTTTGTTGACCGAGCGCGAGCAACAGCTCGAACTGCTGGCCGAATGCGGGATCGAGGCGGTGGTTCTGGTGCGTTTCACCCGCGAAGTCGCGGCCTGGTCGGCAACCCGTTTTGTGCGGCATTGTCTGTTGGCCGAGCCGGGACAGTTGGCCGGCGTTTGCGTTGGTTCGAAATGGCGTTTCGGGGCGGGTGGGGAAGGCGATGTCGGGCTCCTTGAACTTTTCGGGCGGAACCATGGCTTTTCGGTGGTGAGCGTGCCCGAGTTCCAGTGGTACGGGAAGCCGGTCAGCAGTACGCGGATTCGGGCCAGGATCCAGGCCGGCGAACTGTCGGCCGCCAATCGCATGCTTGGACGCTGCCATGCGGTGCGCGGACAAGTTCTGCACGGCCGCGGAATCGGCGGTGCCAGACTGCACTGCCCGACCGCCAACCTGTCGGCGGCGCCGGTCGTCCATCCGCCGGGCGGAGTCTACGCGGCTCGCATCGCGGTCGATCTGGCGCCGCCGCCCGCCCGCCGAAAAGCTCTTCCCGGCGCGGTCTATATCGGGTCGGCGCCAACCATCGAAGGTGTGGAGTCTTCCGAACAGTATATTGAATGCCATATCTTCGACTTCCATGAAAATCTCTATGGGCAGCGCATCGATGTGCAATTTGTCGAATTCATCCGCGAGGGCAGAGCCTTTGCCGGCGAGCAGGGTTTGGCCGACCAGATAGTTCGCGATCTCGCGCGGATTCGGGAAGTGTTGGGAAGCGGAGGCTGAAACATGGACACTATGGACAAGCCAGTCGACAGTTTTGAATTGAGCTGTCCGCCTGCCATACTCTTTGGCTGCGGTCGATTCGGGCAGTTGCCGGAGGTCGTGGAAAGCCTGGTCGGGCGCCAGGTGTCCGGCGGCCGTTGCTTTCTGGTCTGCACCAGGGGATTTGTCGAGCGGGGCGGACTCGACTTGCTCTCTCTGCCCCGTTCGCAAAGCCCGGTCGGGGTGTTTTCCGAGGTTCGGCCGGAGCCGGAATTGGCGATCGTCGACCGCCTGGTGGGTGCAGTCAGGGCGGCCAATCCTGAAGTCGTGGTGGCGGTTGGCGGCGGCAGCACGCTCGATGTGGCCAAGGTGGCGGCGGTTTTGGCGGCGCTGCCGGAGGCTCCGGTCAAGCCCTACTTCCGGGGACAGCTTCGGATCGAGCGGCCGGGGTTGCCTCTGATCGCCGTGCCGACCACCGCCGGCAGTGGCGCCGAGATTACCAGGAACGCGGTTCTGATCGAGCCGGAGACGGGGAAAAAGCAGTCTCTGCGTTCGGATCTGATGACTCCCAGGGTTGCTCTCGTCGATCCGGAGCTGACTTTGACGCTGCCGCCAAAGGCGACGGCGGAGAGCGGCATGGACGCCCTGACCCAGGCGGTCGAGTCGTTCCTCTCGAAACGAGCCAGTCGCGCCACCATGGCCTTGGCCGGCACGGCCATCGGCCTGCTGCTGAATCATTTGCCGGCGGCCTTTCGGGCGGGAGACGGTTTGCCGGCGAGAATTCGGGTGGCCGAGGGCAGTCTGCTTGGGGCTATGGCCTTTGCGCAGAGCGGGCTGGGAGCCGTGCATGGTCTGGCGCATCCGCTCGGGGTCGCGCTGGGATTGCCGCATGGCTTGGTCTGCGCGATTTTGCTGCCGCATGTGCTGCGCTTCAATGCGCCGGTCTGCGAAGAGCGCCTGACCCGCCTGGCCCGCGAGAATGGCTGGGCAGGCCCTGGCCGGCTGCTTGAAAGGATTGTCGGCCTGTCCGATGAACTGGGGATTCCCTCGGGGCTTCGGGGGTACGGTTTGCGTCCCGCCCATTTCCCCTTTATCTTAGAGAACTGTCGGTCGAACAGTATGAACTGCAATCCACGCCCGATGTCCGACGCGGAGGTGGGCGAGTTGCTGCAAAAGCTGGCTTCCGCCTGAAGCTGCAAGGCATTTGGCGGACGTAAGAAGCAGGAGACCTTAGATGAATTCAACGTCTGTGAAGAAACCGAAGAATGTCATTTGGATATTCGGCGATCAGCATCGCGGACAGGCTTTAAGCTGCGCCGGCGACCCCAATCTGAACACGCCCAACATCGACCGGCTGGCGGTCGAGGGGCAACGCTATCCGAATGCGGTCGCCGGCTTTCCCCTGTGCTGCCCGTTTCGCGGTTCGTTGCTCACTTCCCGCTATCCCCACAAATGCGTGCCGGCACATGAACACCCCCTGCCGACCGGCGCCCGGACTCTGGCCCATGCCTTCGGCGACGCGGGATACCGTACTGCCTGGTTCGGCAAGTGGCACTTGTCCGGCTTCAGGGAGCGCGAAGGAAGAGCCGTCTTTCACCGGGTGCCGAAGGATTTGCGCGGAGGGTTCGACACCTGGCTGGGCTACGAGAACAACAATGCGCAATGGGACTGCCATGTCCACGGACACGACGGCGGCGGCGAGCGTGACTTCGAGCGCCTGCCCGGCTATGAAACCGATAGCCTGACCGACCTGTTGATCGATTATCTGGAACAGCGCGGACAGACCCGCCAGAACGGACGGGAAGAGCCGTTTTTCGCGGCGCTCTCCGTGCAGCCTCCGCACAATCCGTACACGGCGCCGCCCGAGTTCATGGCTCGACACAATCCGCAGTCGTTGATTATGCGCCAGAATGTGCCCGAGGTTCCCCGGATCCGGGAACGGGCGCGCCGCCAACTGGCCGGCGCCTATGCCATGATCGAAAACCTCGACTGCAATCTGGGGCGGATTGTCGAGACCCTGCGCCGGTTCGGTCTGGAGGAAGACACTTATATCCTGTTCTTTTCCGATCACGGCGACTTGCACGGTTCGCACGGGCAGTTCCACAAAACGGCGCCCTGGCAGGAGGCGGTTTCCATCCCCCTGGTGGTGAGCGGCGGCGGCTCGCGCTACGATCATGCCTGCGGCTGTCCCGACTTTCCGGTCAACCATGTGGACATTGCGCCGACTACGCTCGGTTTGTGCGGAATCGAAGTTCCGGAATGGATGGAAGGTTTCGACTATTCCGGATTCTACACCAAGCGCAAGCTTCGGGGGGAGCCGCCCGATTCGGCCTTCCTGCAGAGTATCGTGCCGACCGGCCATGGCGACAGTGTCGACCGGCCTTGGCGCGGCCTGATCACGCGCGACGGCTGGAAGTATGTCTGCCTGGAAGGTCAGCCATGGCTGCTTTTCAATCTGAACGAGGATCCTTTCGAACAAGTGAACCTGGCGCATAATTCGGCTTTTTCAAAACCGCGCAAAAACCTGCAAGACCGCTTGCGCCGCTGGCTCGAGGAGACCGATGACCGGGAATTCACCCTGCCTTCATTCTGAGAAGACTGAGCCAGGCTGAACCGGTTCCGGGAGCGGGGCAAGGCGAAGGAACTTTCAAGAAGCGACGGGACGACATGCCATGAGCTGCAAGCTGTGCGACTACAGGAAATGCACCGGCGCCTGCAAACAGGCCAAAAAGGACAAGAAGAAAGCTCGCCGGAAAGGCAAGAAAGACAAGAAGAAGAAAAAGAAGAAAAAATGAACGAGCGAAATCATCATTCGATCGAGCCGGAAGTGGTGGTCGAGGCAGACCGCCCCGAGCCGGAGAACGCGGACGAAGGCGCCGGCGACCTGGTTCTCGCCTCGGCCAGTCTGCCGGATCGCATCTATGTCCTGCCCAACCCGTCGAAGCCGGTCTTTCCCGGTCTGGTGATTCCCGTGATGCTGAATCCCGGGCGTTCGGCGGAGCTGGTTCGGCGAGCCGCCAAGCAGGTTAGTGAGCGTATTCTGGGCATCGTGCTCACCCGCGAAAAGAATTTCGACCACGATGGCGAGGCTGATCCCAGCCAGCTTTACCGCATCGGTACGGCGGCGCGCATTTTGAAGTACCAGGAGACCGACGAGGGCGGCGTGCAGGCGCTGCTGCAGGGCGAGAAGCGGTTTCAGATTCTTAAGATGGCGGGGCACGAGGGACTGAGTTACGCGCAGGTGGTCTATCTTGAAGATTCCCCCGGAGTCTCGCAGGAGGAGAGCAAGGCCACTTCGATGGCGATCATCGGCACCATGCGCGAGCTGATGAAGCACAACCCCCTGTACTCCGAGGAGATCAAGATGTTCCTCGGCCGCCAGGATTGGAATTCGCCGGGGCGCCTGGCCGATTTCGCGGCCACCATGACTTCCTCGGAGCGCGAGGAGCTGCAGGAGGTGTTGGAGACTCTGCCGGTGCAGAAGCGGCTGGAAAAGGTTCTCTTCATGCTGCGCAAGGAGCTGGACTTAAATGAGCTTAAGGAGAGGATAACGCGCCAGATCGAGGAGAAGATAAGCAAGCAGCAGCGCGAGTTTTTCCTGCGCGAACAGTTGAAGGCGATCAAGTCCGAACTGGGTCTGGAAAAGGACGAGAAGACCGAAGAGCTGGAGAAATATCAGGCGCGACTCGATGAGCTGGATCTGCCCGAGGAGGCGCGCCAGAGGATCGAGGAGGAGCTGGAGAAGCTCAAGGTTCTGATGACGCAGTCGCCGGAATATACGGTCAGCCGCAATTACCTGGACTGGCTGACCGGGCTGCCCTGGGGCGTTTTCTCCAAGGATATCCTGAGCGTGTCCCGCGCCCGCAAGGTTCTCGACCGCGACCACTACGGGCTGGAGGATGTCAAGCGGCGCATTCTGGAATTTGTCGGAGTGGCCAAACTGCGGGGCGGGGTCGAGGGCAGCATTCTTTGCCTGGTCGGGCCGCCGGGGGTCGGCAAAACCTCTCTGGGGCGAGCCGTGGCCGAGGCGTTGGGGCGCGAGTTTTTCCGCTTTTCCCTGGGCGGCATGCGGGACGAGGCCGAAATCAAGGGGCACCGGAGAACCTACATAGGGGCCTTGCCCGGCAAGGTCGTGCAGGCGATCAAGAATGTCGGCGTCGCCAATCCGGTGATCATGCTCGATGAGATCGACAAGGTCGGCAAGTCTTTCCAGGGAGATCCGGCTTCGGCTCTGCTCGAAGTTCTGGATCCGGAACAGAACAACAGCTTCCGCGACCATTACCTGGATGTCGCCTTCGATCTGTCGAAAGTATTGTTCATCGCCACCGCCAATGTCCCCGACACGATTCCCGGGCCTCTGATGGATCGTATGGAGCTTATTCGACTTTCCGGCTATATCCTCGAGGACAAGCTGGCGATCGCACATCGGCATCTGGTGCCGAAGCTGCTGGAACGGCACGCTCTCGACCATGCCCGGGTTCGCTTTACCCGGGGCGCCTTGCGGGCGATTGTCGACGGCTATGCTCGCGAGGCTGGAGTGCGGGGCCTGGAAAAATCGCTGGCGGCCTGTTTGCGCAAGGTGGCCACGCGGATCGCCGAAGAGCAGGTCGCAGACGCAGAGCTTCCCGTCAAGATCGCCAAGGCCGATGTCGAGAGCTACCTGGGGAAACCGCGCTTCGGCGACGAAGCTCTGATGAAGCGCATGGCTCCCGGGGTGGCGCTGGGCCTGGCCTGGACTGCCCTGGGCGGCAGCACCCTGTACATCGAAGCGGTCGAGGTGGTCGGCGGCGAACGGGCGATCAAGCTTACCGGTCAGCTTGGCGAGGTTATGGTGGAATCTTCGCATATCGCCTTTTCACTGGTTGCCGGAAATTGCCGGAAATGGGGAGTCGTGGATGATTTCTTCGACAACAAGACCGTGCATCTGCATGTCCCGGCCGGGGCGACTCCGAAAGACGGGCCGTCGGCCGGGATCACCATGGCCACGGCGCTGGTCTCTCTCGGAAGACGGCAAAAGATCCGTTCGCATCTGGCGATGACCGGCGAGTTGACCTTGACCGGCAGGGTTTTGCCGGTGGGCGGGATCAAGGAGAAGGTTGTTGCGGCCAGGCGAGCCCGCGTCAGGGATGTGATTCTGCCGGTCGAGAACGAAAAGGACTTTCTCGAAATTCCCGAACGGGTGCGGGCGGGGCTCGCGCCCCATTATGTCTCCGACTACCGCCAGGTCTTCGACTTGGTCTTTGGCCAGAAGTAGCGGCGGCTTTTGCCGCAGCAGAGACGGCCGGTAAAACCTTAATTCCTACCGGGGAAGGCTGAATCCAGGAGCGGGATGCAAAATGGGTGGGCTCGGCTATAGTATGGACTGACGCAGGCTGATTAATTCACGCGAATTCGTCCATGAGTCATTATATATTCACAGACACATAATTCATGGCCGAATTTCGCACCCGAAGGGCGGCCAGTGTCACATCATCTTGCTCCGAACCATCGCCTTGCGGCAGAACACTACAGATGCGGCTTGCAGCGAAGCAATCTGCGGCCAACTTGACTCGTGGATTATGCAGGGTAGAGGCTATTTAGATAAAACATAGAGAAAGTGATTGAGCATGCATAGATATCGGACGCATAACTGCGGCGAACTAAGAGCGGGAAGAGTTGGCGAAACGGTTCGCCTGTCGGGCTGGGTGCATCGGGTGCGCGACCATGGCGGCATCATTTTTGTCGATCTGCGCGACAGTCACGGCATTACCCAGGTGGTTGTTCATCCGGAACGCGACTTTTACGAGGCGGTCGAGCACTGGCGGCTGGAGTCGGTGATCTGTTTCACCGGAGTCGTGGTGCAGCGTTCGCCGGATACGGTGAACGCGCGCCTGGCCACCGGCGAAGTCGAGTTGGACGCGCAGGAGATGGAGATTCTCAACGACAGTTTGGTATTGCCGTTTTCGGTGGCGGTCGAGGATGATTGCGACGAGAATCTGCGGTTGCGCCATCGTTTCCTCGACCTGCGCCGAGCCGGCTTGCACGAACGGATTCTGCTGCGTTCGCGGGTGGTCAAGGCGATTCGCCGGATTCTGGGAGACGACCTGGGCTTCTCCGAGTTTCAAACGCCGATTCTGACCAAGAGTTCCCCGGAGGGCGCCCGCGACTTTCTGGTGCCCAGCCGTCTGCATCCCGGCAAATTCTACGCGTTGCCGCAGGCTCCGCAACTGTTCAAGCAGTTGCTGATGATTTCCGGCTTCGACCGCTATTTCCAGATCGCCCCCTGCTTTCGGGACGAGGACGCGCGGGCCGACCGTTCGCCGGGCGAGTTCTATCAGGTCGACCTGGAGATGGCATTCGCGACCCAGGACGACGTTTTCGATGTGGTCGAGAAGCTTTTCACCAGACTGTTTCCGGAGTTCACCGACAAGAAGGTTTCCGGCGCGCCCTTTGTCCGCATCCCCTATCGCGAGGCCATGGTGAAGTATGGCACCGACAAACCGGATCTGCGGATTCCAATCGAGATTCAGGATGTCTCCGAACTGTTTCGCGATTGCGAGTTCAACGCTTTCCGCCAGGTGGTGCGTGGCGGTGGCGTGGTGCGGGCGATTCCGGCGCGCGGTATCGCCGGCCGGCCGCGCAGCTTTTTCGACAACCTGATCGCCTTCGCGCAAGAGCGCGGCGGCAAGGGTTTGGCCTATCTGAGCTGGGTCGAGGACGGAGTCAAAAGTCCGATCGCCAAGTTTTTTCCCGAATCGGCCTTGGAAGATTTGCGGCGGCGCGGCGGTCTGGGGGTTGGCGACGTCATGTTCTTCGTGGCCGACCAGGAGAAGGCGGCGACCCGGCTGGCCGGCGAAGTCCGCAATCGACTGGCCGATTTGCTTGACTTGCGGGACGACGGCCGCTTTGACTTCTGCTGGATTGTCGACTATCCGCTGTTCGAGCTGAACGAGGAGACCGGCAAGATCGACTTCAGCCACAATCCGTTCTCCCTGCCGCAGGGGGGGATGGAGGCGCTGGAAACCCAGGCGCCGCTGGCCGTGCTCGGCTATCAGTACGATTTGGTGTGCAACGGGGTCGAGCTGTCGAGCGGCGCCATTCGCAATCACCGGCCGGACATCATGATCAAAGCCTTCGCGATCGCCGGCTACGGCGAGTCGGTGGTCGAGGACAAGTTCGGCGGATTGCTGCGAGCCTTCAAGTTCGGGGCGCCGCCGCACGGCGGGATTGCGCCGGGGCTCGATCGTCTGGTGATGCTGCTGGCCGGCTGTCGCAACATCCGCGAGGTCACGGCTTTCCCGCTCAACCAGAACGCGCAGGACCTGCTGCTGGGAGCGCCGGGCACGGTTGATCCCAGGCAACTGAAGGACTTGCACATTCAGATGAAACCAGCCAAGGCTGGCAAAGGTAGCCAGGCTGGTTGAGTTCGGGCCAGTTGGACGGCTCGGACAATGCCGCGGCCGGGTTTGTATTCGGGGGCGCGGGGGCGGGGGCGCGGAGGTCGCGGCTGGCGACAAACGCTGGCTCCACGGGAATAAACCCCGTGGCGACCCAGTTTTGGTTGCGAATGGCGAGGCCGGGCAGAGCTTCTTACCCGCGGCGCCGCAGTTTCGCTAACGTAGGACTGTGATGAAAGGATTTTTTCCCGGGTGAATTCGATGGTCGAGAAAGTTTTGCGGGGGACGCACTTGAAGACGTCCCTGCTGGGTTTTGCTCTGCTTGCCCTGTCGCTGGTTCCGGGCAGTGGCTGCCGGGTCTTTCGCCGCACGGTTTCGGTCGGGGATATGGATGCTCCCCCGCGCATTCTGCTGCCGTCCGAACCTTCCTTCGAGCAGCGCCAGGCGGCCGAAGAGCTGGCCGCATGGCTGAATCAGGCCTATGGCTTCGGGTTGCGTCCGGAGATCGTCTCGGAGTATCCGGATGCGAATACGGAAGAGGCGTTCCTTTTTCTGGTCGGCATGGCGCCGGGGAGCCAGTTTGATCTGGCGGCTGGAAATAGTTTGCGCTATCGGATAGACGGCGACCGGGTTTATTTCCATGCCGGTCAAGGTGGTGGTTTGGATGGTCGAAGCCAGGCCGACTCCGACTTGAGCCTGGCAGTCTATCGCTTTTTGACCCGTGAAATGGGGTTCCGCTGGTTTTCGCCGAATCCGCGGGATCGGTATTTCCCCCCCGTTCCGCGTCGTTTGCCGAAGAGCCTGTCCTATGGTTTTGCGCCAGTCTTTATCACGGTGCGGCGCGACCTCTCTGATCTTTCCGCTTTCAAGGATTCGATCCCGGAAAACCTGGCCTGGTCCGACCGGCAGAGGGGGAAGACGGGGGAACGGCGTCGGCTTTGGTTGCGCAGGCTCGGGGGGGTGG